>NZ_ALCB01000069.1:0-36499 GCF_000282935.1 Actinomyces sp. ICM39 | reverse complement strand
CCCATGGGTTCCGGGGGCCACCCGTATGTCCGCGTGAGCGGCGCTCGTCAGTTGGTGCGAGCCTCGAGCGGGAACTCGGCGTCCGGCTCGTGCGTGATGCGGTTGCGCATGTCGCGGCGGAAGACTTCGATGACCCACAGCCAGATGATGTGGCCGAAGAACTCGGAGAAGTGCTCCGCGAAGGGCTGGTTCCAGGGCGCCGGAACGGTGCCCATCAGTGGCATGAGGACGACGTGGAAGGCCACGTAGATGAAGATACCGAAGGCGGCACCCTGCCAGAGCTTGATCTGCGGGAAGCGCTCGGCGAGCACGCAGTAGAGAATCGCGAAAGCGATCGAGAACGAGAAGTGGACGATGAAGGAGACCCAGGGGAGTCCTTCGTTACCGTTGAAGGTGTAGGACAGGTGCGTGACGCTCTCCGGGACGCCCAGCTGCTGGAGCAGCTCCTGGGGCGGGTTGGTGGCGTTGCGCTCGGGCGTACGCGGAGGCAGCGGCACCTCCCAACCGAACTTCACGATGGCGGAGACGATTCCGCCGAGAACACCTGCGAGTGCTGCGACGCCGTAGCGGCGGCGCTTGGGATTGGTCTGAATCAGTGCCATGTGACAAGCATGAAACGTGCGTCGGGTGTTTTCGAGGCCTTGGGGTGCTTAGCGCTCAAGGTCACATGAGGGTGTGATTAGGGAAAATGGGCTAAAAATAGCCAACATGGTTAATTTGAGCCTTTGTTGTTGAGTAAATGCGAGGGGTGGGCGCGGGACTTTCATCCCGCGCCCACCCCTCGTGTGGCGTTAGCTGCGTCGCATGCCCCGGCGCTGCGATGCGCGAGGGTTGCACGCCTCGTCAGTCGACGATGCCGTACAGGCGGTCGCCCGCGTCACCCAGGCCGGGGACGATGTACGACTTCTCGTTGAGGTGATCGTCGACGGCGGCGACGACGACGTTCACGTCGGCGCGGTCGCCGATCGCGTCCTCAAGGGTCTTGATGCCTTCCGGGGCGGCCAGGATGCACACGCAGGTGACGTCCTTCGCGCCGCGCTCGAAGAGGTAGTTGGTGGCGGCGACCATGGTGTGGCCGGTGGCCAGCATCGGGTCCAGCACGAAGCACTGGCGGCCCGACAGGTCGTCCGGCAGACGATTCGCGTAGGTCTCGATCTCCAGGGTGTCGTCGTCGCGACGCATGCCCAGGAAGCCAACCTCGGCCGTGGGCAGCATGCGAGTCATGCCCTCGAGCATGCCCAGGCCTGCGCGCAGGACGGGGACCACGATCGGGCGAGGCTCGGAGAGTTTCAGGCCGACCGTGGGAGCGACGGGGGTCTCGATGGGGGTCTCGGTGACGGCCACCTCGCGCGTCGCCTCGTAGGCGAGCAGGGTGACCAGTTCGTCCACGAGCTGGCGGAACGTCGCCGACGGCGTTTCGCGATCCCGCAGGACGGTGAGCTTGTGGGTGATCAGGGGGTGATGAGCAACGTGGAGGCGCATGGTTATAGGCTACCTCGTTCGTATATGCGAGCGCACTCCGGTGTGTCGAAGACGAGGCTGGGGTCTCCTCTGCGGCTCCGGCGTGGATGTCAGTGGTCGACGTTTTAGCCTTGTCGTCACGCATGTCACACTCATTCGTCACATCAGCACCACGAGTCACGATGGACTCCAACTATCCCATCAGTCGTTTGGTCGGTAAGCTAGAGGGGTGACAGTGAATGAGCAGTACCGCGAAGCAATGGGCAAGGCCCTCTTCCTGGCTAACCGCGCCCGCGAGACGGGAGACGTTCCCGTCGGAGCCGTCGTTGTTGACGAGGATGGCCGCATCATCGGACGCGGGTGGAACTGCCGCGAGGCCAACCATGACCCCGCAGGCCACGCCGAAATCGTCGCCCTGCGAGAGGCGGGCCGCGCCCGAGGGACGTGGCGCCTGACCGGCTGCACGCTCATCGTCACCCTGGAACCCTGCACGATGTGTGCGGGCGCCATCCTTGCCTCCCGCATCGATCGCGTCGTCTTCGGCGCCTGGGACCCGAAGGCCGGCGCTGCCGGATCCCTGCGCGACGTCCTGCGCGACGCCCGCATGCCGCACCCGACCGAGGTCGTCGGCGGCGTCCTCGCACAAGAGGCCGCCATGCAGCTGCGCTCCTTCTTCCTCGGCTGCCGCACGCCCGACGAGATGCCCGTCGTCCAGGCCCCCGTTCATGAACCAGGCGACATTGTCGCGCCCATCGTCGTCCCCTACGAGGAGGACGAAGCGCCCGAACCGATCAACGAGGAAGCTCCGCACGAGGAACTCCCCCATGACGAGGGGGTTCCCGCCCAACTCGTTACACCCGCGGCACCCGCCGCTCCGGTCGCACCCGCTGAGCGCGCACATGCCCCTGCCCACGCCGCGCGCGTTCCCAGCCGTCACCGTGGCACCGAGGCCTCGCCCCTGCCTCGGCGAGTGGGACGTCCCTTCTCCGAGCGAGTCTCCGGTAACGCCGATAATCCTGCCGACATCCCCGTTGGCGAATCGATCGAACCTGGTGCGCCAGTCTCCGCCCCTCCGTCGCAGCCGCCCTACCCCAGCGCCGCGCCGGTCATGCCCGCCGTGTCGCCCGACATGACGCGCGGACCTATCACGAAGTCTGTCCCGCAGATCCGTCCCGTGCACGTGCGCCCCACGTCGAGTGTGCCCGAGGGACTCTACACGCCCGCGCAGCCCGGCCGACCCGTGACGCAGCCCCTGCGAGAGAGCGCTCCTCGTCCTCCGGCTCCTGAGCCCGTCGTCGAACCCGCGCTCGTCGAGCCGCAGGCCCCCGTGCAACCTGTGCGGGCCATGGATGAGCCGATCCCCGCTCCGCCGACACCGCCCGCGTTCCCGCAGCGCGCCTCGTCGCGCCAGAGCGCGCGCCCGCAGCGCCCCCTCCCGCAGGCCTTCGAACCCGAGCCCGCGCGCCGCGTCGACTACGAGCTGTCTCCGCGCCAGTTCAACGACGTTGACCCCATCACCTCCGGCATTCGCGTGCGCCGCTCCGCCCGCCGTCGCGGCAACGCCCGTCACTGACATGATCCCCGCACGCGTCATCACGGTCTCGGACCGCTGCTCCGCCGGCCTCGCCGAGGACCTCTCCGGCCCTCTCGCCTCGCGCCTCCTCGCCGATCACGGCGTCGACGCCTCGGTCGTGATCGTCCCAGACGAGGTCGACGCCATTCGCGCCGCGATCACCGCGGCCGTGGAGGACGGCGCCCGCTTCGTGTTCACGACCGGCGGGACCGGTCTCGCGCCCCGCGACGTTACCCCCGAGGCCACCGAGCCGCTCCTCGTCACCCGCATCGACGGCCTCGCCGACGCGATCCGGCGCCGCGGCGAGGAAAAGGTCGCTTCCGCTGCACTGTCGCGAGGCCTCGTCGGCGTGACCGCTCGATCCCCCGAGGGAGCCCTTGTCGTCAACGCGCCCGGCTCGCGCGGCGGCGTCACCGATACGGTGGCCGTTGTCGGTCCCCTCGTCGCCCACATCATCGACCAGCTCGCGGGCGGCGACCACCCGCGTGCTTAAAAGCCTGAGATAGCAACGAAAAGGCCGCCCGGCAGATGTGCTGCGGGCGGCCTCCTCGTACAGTGGGGGCGTCAGTCCTGCGGATCCTCCGGGCGCACCCAGTCGCCGCTGCGGCCGCCCGACTTCGCGACGATCTTCGCCTCGCGGATGCGGGCGGAGCGGTCCACGCCCTTGACCATGTCGACGATCGCGAGAGCCGCAACCGTCACCGACGTCAGCGCCTCCATCTCCACGCCCGTGCGGTCGGCCGTGCGCACGGTCGCACGGATCGCCACGTGATCGTCCTCCAAGCTCAGGTCCACCGCGCAGCCGTGCACGCCGATCGTGTGCGCGAGGGGCAGCAGCTCGGGGACGCGCTTCGCCGCCGAAATGCCGGCCACGCGCGCCACCGCCAGGACGTCGCCCTTCGGGACGGTGCCGTCACGCAGGGCCTGCATCACCTCGGGCGAGCAATCCACGCGGCACACGGCGCTCGCCTGGCGCACCGTCGGATTCTTCGCGGTCACGTCCACCATGTAGGCGGCGCCGTCCTCGTTCAAATGCGTAAACTTCACGGTTTTCCTCTCGTTAATTCTCTCTATGGTGGGGTCAGCCCACGAGCGGCACGACCGCCAGCTCCTGGCCGGCCTCGACCGCCTCGACGTCCGGGGCAACCACACCGATCGCCTCCGCGTGCGCGAGCGATGCCACCAGGTGCGACTTCGACCCCAGGGGGTGCACCGGCTCCACCCAGCGGGCCCCGGCCTCGTCCGCCTCTCCGGAGACGAAGCGAAGCGGGATGAACTGGGTCTTTCCGGACGGCGACTCCCATCCGACGTGCGCGCGGGCGAGGACGCCGCTCGGGACCGTTCCGCCGTGCTCGGGTGCGACGAGGCCGGACATGACCGCCAGGGCGCCCGCGACGTACATGTGGAACGTCGTAAAGACCGAGACCGGGTTGCCGGGCAGGCAGATGACCGGCGTCTCGCGGCCGCCCGCCCCCACCTGCGTCGAGCCGACGCCCTGCGGCCCGCCCGGCTGCTGCGCGACGTGGTGGAAGCCCGCGTCCGTGCCAAGCGTCAGGCGCACGACCTCGAAGGCACCCGCCGAAATGCCGCCGGCCGTGAGGACCAGGTCGGCCTCCGGGGCCTCATCGAGGGCCGTGCGCAGCTCGGCCGGGGTGTCCCCCGTGCGCAGGTGTGCGACGACCTGCCCACCGGCATCCTCGACGAGGCCGCGCAGCAGGATGCCGTTCGAATCGGGAATCTGTCCGCGCTCGAGGGCCTCGCCGGCGCGCTTGAGCTCCGTGCCCGTCGATACGACGATGACGCGCGGGCGGGGCAGGACCGTGAGCGTGCCGTGACCGACCGAGGCAGCGGCCGAGAGGGCCGTCCCGTCCAGGACGCGGCCCGCATTCAGGACCGGGGAGCCCGCCTCGAGAGCCTCGCCCGCGACGCGCACATTCGCGCCCAGCTTCGGGGCGACGCGGATCTCGACGGTGTCGGGTGCCTGAGCGATGCCCGCCGCGTGGTCCGTGTCCTCGACCTTCACGACAGTGTCGGCACCTTCGGGGATCGGCGCGCCCGTCATAATGCGCCAGGCCTGCCCCCGCTCGAGGCGATTCTCGCGGGTGTCGCCCGCCGGAATGTCGCCCGCGACGGGCAGAGTCCACGGGCCCTCGCCCTCCAGGTCCTCGCGGCGCACCGCAAATCCGTCCATCGCGGAGTTCGTAAACGGTGGCAGGGGGATCAGCGAGGAAACGTCGACCGCCAGTCGGCGACCCAGGCACTCCTCGACGGGAAGCGTCTCGTGGGGAAGGACGTGGCTGAGCGCCAGCGCCTCGATTAGCTCGCGATGCTGCGCGGTAGACAGGGCGGGATCGTGCATGTCACCAGTGTAGGGCCAGGTGGGGTGGGCGAGGCGTGTGGGCGTTTGCTTCGTGCGCGACGGACGAGGAGTGGGCTGGGGTGCGCGGTTGCAGCTCATTTCAACGGCCTGGATATGGGCTGCAAGGGGGAATTGCAGCATTAGGAGGCCGACACGCCGGCGACACGCCGTGACGGGACTTCTAATGCTGCCAAACCCCCACTTGCGTGGCCTGGTGGGCCTTCGTTGGCGCAGTGGAGACAGCCGCTAACGGCGTTCGCCGGGTGTCGTGGACTCATCCGAGGCGTGCGGCGAGCGCTGCGCGGACCTGCGCAATGAGCTCGTCCGGATGGTCCAGATCGTGCCAGCCGACGCGGATGATGTGCCAGCCCTCACCCTCAAGGTGGCGTTGGCGCTCGCGCTCGCGGGCGAGCGAGGAGTGGATGCTGCGGGCGTCGTCCCCGTATTTTGCGCGCCCGTCGAACTCGATGCCGACTTTTTCGGCCGTGAACGCGCAATCGATGAAATAGCGACGACCCCGCGTGTGCACCTCGACCTGTGTGAGCATGCCTGCCAGGCCCGCGGCACACAGCTCGTACAGCACGCGCGCTTCTCCGGGGGAGGCACAGCCGGCATCTGCGTGAGTGATGATCCACTGTGCTTGAGAGCGTCCTCTTGCCCGATTGCCCAGCTGTTTCAGCTCGCGCTCAAGGAAGAACTTCCACGACTCCTCGTTGTTGCGTGACGCTTTCATGTGGAAGTTGTCGAAGTGCGTGTAGGCGTGGGCGTTCATGCACATCTGCGTGAAAGCAGCACGTCGGTTGGATGATGTGCGGGCAGCAGTAATCTGTGCAGATTCGAGGTTCTCGATGAGGAGCCCGCGTGTGTCACTGATAGCAGGGAGGTGACGTACGTGCCTGGGCGTGACCTTCATGGGAGCAAAGGTGCGAGTACCGATTGTTATGGCGGGCAGGACGATGGGGCGGATAGCGGACGAAGTGGCAACCGTGATAGGTGGAAGCGCGGGATCACTTCCATAGCCGTGCGCCCATAGCGCACATTGTCCGGTAGCGATGAGAGTTTGGTGTGTGTGCGCGAGGTGGTAGAGGCGTGCGGCGAGCACGACCTGCGGTAGCTGATGTGTGTCTATATCCGTTAGGCGCGCAAGGTCGAGGTAGGTCTTGCCCGCGATGTTCACAGCCGTCGGTATCTTTGTGAGGCCGTGGTGGCTGGATCGCGGTACGCGAATGATCGCGCGTTCAACGGCGTTGAGGATGAAAGGAGCGTCGTTGCCCCTGACTTCTTGGCTCATGAGTGAATTCTAGTGCGATAGATTTCAGTCTGTTGCAGTTTTAGATGTACTAATTTGCTTGATTGTTAATGGCGCACATATGTGACTTGTCGCGATGCGGGCGTGGGTACGGCGTTCGTGCGCGGCGTGACGAGGCGCGGGCTGGGGTGTGTGGTTGCAGCTCATTTCAACGGCCTGGATATGGATGTCGGGGGGAATTGCAGCATTAGGCGCGCGACACGCCGGCGACACGCCGTGATGGGACTTCTAATGCTGCCAAACCCCCCACGACTATCAGATTGGAGGGTGGTGTGAGGCCCGTGAATGGTTGCTGGGTGTGGCTGCGGTGCCCGCGGGTGGTGTTTTGGTGTGGAGCCGGTCGCCACAAAGCCATCCGGGCAGCCCCGCACGGCGGTGGGACTGCCCGGATGACGGTGCGGCTCAGAACGAGTGAAAACGCGAGGCTGAAGCCGCCGTGCAACCGAATCAGACGGTGAGCATGACCTTCGTGGCGCGACGCTCGTCCATGGCCGCGTAGCCCTCGGCGGCCTGCTCGAGCGGCAGGACCAGATCAAAGACGGCACCGGGGTTGATCTCGCTGCGGTAGATCAGGTCGATCATGGTGGGCAGGTACTTGCGCACCGCGGCTGGACCGCCGAACATGTGAACCTGCGCGCCGAACATACGACCCATGTCGAGGGAAACACCGTGCGGCACACCCACGAAGGATAGGTGGCCGCCCGGGCGCACGCAGCCCAGAGCCTGGTCGAAGGACGCCTCGTTGCCCACGGCCTCCACGACGCAGTCGGCACCCAGTCCCCCGGTCATCTCCTTGATGCGGGCGATACCCTTCTCGCCGCGCTCTTCCACGATGTCGGTCGCGCCGAACTGGCGAGCCAAAGCCTGACGGTCCGCGTGGCGCGACATAGCGATGATGCGAGAAGCGCCCAGCTGCTTGGCGGCGATGATTGCGCCCAGGCCCACGGCCCCGTCACCCACGACGACGATGGTCTTCCCGGGGGCGGCCCCGGCCTCGTCGGCGGCGAACCAGCCGGTGCCGAGCACATCGGAGGCGGCCAGGAGCGAGGGAATCTGCTCGGACGTGGGGGTGGCGGGTGTCTTGACGAGCGTGCCGTCAGCGAGGGGCACGCGAGCGTACTCGGCCTGGGTGCCGCCTGCGCGCGTGCCGACGAAAGGATCTCCTTGGGCGGCGGCGGTCGCGCAGCGCGAGGGGTATCCGGCGCGGCAGATTTCGCATTCACCGCAGGAAATGCAGAAGGAACCGACGACGAAGTCGCCGGGCTTGACGGTCGCGACCGCGGAGCCTACCTCGGTGACCGTGCCGACGTACTCGTGGCCCATGCGCTGCTCGTGGACGTGCTGGGCGCCACGATAGGGCCACAGGTCGGAGCCGCAGATGCAGGTGGCCGCCAGCTTGATGATGGCGTCTGTGGGTTCCAGGATGGCCGGCATCGGCATGTCTTCGACGGTGACGTTGCCGGGCGCGTGCATGATGACGGCGCGCATGATTCTCCTCGTGATTGGTGAATTGGTCGTAGGGCAACGGTAGCGCTCACGTCCAGCTGCTCGTCACTGCTGGACACTGTCTCCTTTCTCTCAGAGACGAGGCCGGGGCCGCGTGTCGCCGTTGGTGCTCGGTTTTTCGAGGGGCGAACACCGGGCAAATCGCGGTAGGGTTGCGCCATGTCAGTCGAGTTCGTTTCCGCCTCTCAGGCGGCAGATGCAGCTGCGTGTGACGCGCCGCTGCGGCTCGTCGACACCTTTGGGCGGGTGGCCCGCGACCTGCGCGTGTCGCTCACCGACCGCTGCAACCTGCGCTGTTCCTACTGCATGCCCCCCGAAGGCCTGGACTGGCTGCCCACCGAGGAAACCCTGACGGACGACGAGGTTGTGCGCCTCGTGCGCGTTGGCGTCGAGCGGCTCGGGATCCGCCAGGTCCGCTTCACCGGCGGGGAACCCCTCCTGCGCCGAGGTCTCGAGGGGATCATCGAAGCATGCTCCCACCTGCGCACCGACGAGGGAAACCCCCTCGATCTGGCCCTCACGACGAACGCGCTCGGCCTGGCCAAGCGCGCCCAGGGCCTGAAGGACGCTGGCCTGAACCGCGTCAACATTTCGCTTGATTCTCTGGACCCCGAGCACTTCGCGGCGATCACCCGCCGCGACCGCCTCGGCGACGTCCTGGAGGGCATCGAGGCCGCCGCCCGCGCGGGCCTGAGCCCGATCAAGGTCAACGCCCTCGTGCTGCGCGGCATGAACGAGGCCGACCTGCCCGACCTGGTCGACTACTGCCTGGACCGGGGCATCGAGCTGCGCGTCATCGAGCAGATGCCGATCGGCCCGCCGGACACGTGGGACCGCCAAAACATCATGACGGCCGACGAGATCCTGCACATCATGAGCACCCGCCACACGCTGACCCCCGCGCCCCGCGAGGATCCGCACTCGCCGGCGGGGCGCTGGATTGTGGACGGTGACCCGACGAAGCGCCTCGGAGTTATCGCCTCCGTGTCCGACCCCTTCTGCAGCGCGTGCGACCGCACCCGCCTGACCTCGGACGGCATGGTGCGTTCGTGCCTGTTCTCCACCGAGGAGACCTCGCTGCGCGACCTGCTGCGCGGCGGCGGGGACGACGCACAGATCGCCGCCCGATGGGCCGACGCGATGTGGGCCAAGCCGGCCGCGCACGGGCTCAATATCGACACCTTTGCTCGCGCGTCGCGCACCATGAGCCGTATTGGCGGGTAACCTCCCACTAATTTCGTGATGCCGATGTTTTCTAACAGCGGTTAATTGCTTGTGTGTCCTCGGGAGGGACGTTCGTGGCGAAAGAACTTTTCCTAGTGTTCACAAGGGTGATGCACGTCCCAATGCGTTCTTGTGGGTTATGTCATTTCAATTGGTAGCCTCCGTGTTAAAGAATGTCCGGCGCACGCCCGCGCCCGGACTCCCTTCAGACCCGAGGAGAGCCATGAGCGCGACCGAACCTGCGGCCAAGAAGAGCCGCTACCTGCTCACTGACTGGAACCCCAACGACGAATCCAAGTGGGACTCGAAGCTCGCGTGGCGCACGCTGTGGATCACGACCTACTCGCTGATCCTGGCCTTCTGCGTGTGGTTCCTGCCCAGCGCGATCGCGCCCAAGCTGACGCTTCTCGGCTTCAACCTGGATAAGTCTCAGCTCTACTGGCTGACCGCCCTTCCGGGTCTGGCCGCCGGCATCCTGCGCCTCATCTACATGTTCCTGCCCCCGCTCATCGGCACACGCAAGCTCGTGGGCATCACCTCCCTGCTGTGCATCATTCCGATGCTCGGCTGGTTCTTCGCGGTCCAGGACAACACGACCCCCTACTGGGTCCTGCTGACCCTGGCATTCATGTGTGGAATCGGCGGCGGCGCGTTCTCCGGCTACATGCCCTCCACCGGCTACTTCTTCCCCAAGCGCCTCGCCGGTACGGCCCTCGGCCTGCAGGGCGGCATCGGTAACCTCGGCATGTCCGTCATTCTGCTTGTTGGTCCTGTGTTGATGGGCTTTGGTCTTTTCGGTCTGACCTGGCTGGCGCCCCAGCAGCAGGTCGCCGGCGACCACGTCGGTGAGAGCATCTGGGTCTACAACGCAGCGATCTTCTTCGTTCCGTGGTGCATCCTCGCGGCGATCCTCGCCTTCATCTGGCTGCGTGACGTGCCCGTCAAGGCCAACCTCAAGCAGCAGCTGGACATCTTCTCCAACCCCAACACCTGGTACATGACCATCCTCTACGTCATGACCTTCGGTCTGTTCTCCGGCTTCTCCGCCGTCTTCGCCCTCCTGATCAACAACCAGTTCGGTGACCAGTCGGCCCTCAACCTGGGCGTCAAGGGCGCGACCTACGCCTTCCTCGGCCCCCTCATCGGCTCGCTCATCCGCATGTCCTGGGGTATCTTCTGCGATCGCATGGGCGGCGCCATCTGGACCTTCATCTCCGCCGTTGGCATGGCGGTCACCATGGGCGGCATCGCCTGGGTCCTGACGAACCCCACCGGCATGACGGACTTCCACATCTTCCTGGGCCTCATGCTCGCCATGTTCCTGTTCTCCGGCTTCGGTAACGCCGGTACCTTCAAGCAGATGCCGATGATTATGCCGGCCCGCCAGGCCGGCGGCGCCATCGGCTTCACCGCGGCGATCGCGTCGCTCGGCCCCTTCCTGGTCGGCGTCGCCCTCTCCGCCATCAGCGCCCCGGTCTTCTTCGCGGGCTGCGCCATCTTCTGCGCCCTGTGCGCGGTCCTGTGCTGGATCATGTACGCGCGCAAGAACGCCCCGTTCCCCGGCTGATCCACCCGGCACTGCGTGGTGCCGACGGACCTGCCACTGCCTCGTCAATCGACTCTTAGGAGCACCCCATGACGAATCTCGAATCCGATATGACCTTCCCGACCTACGGCGGTGAGGTCAAGCCCGCGACCGGCGCGACCCTGTTTGCGCTCGGCTCGTGGCTGCGTCGCGGCAAGGCATCCGCCGACGCGCGCCAGCTCTTCCTTGAGGGCGGCCGCGACGGCGACTCCTTCTACCGCGACCGCTGGAGCTACGACAAGATCGTGCGCTCCACCCATGGCGTGAACTGCACGGGCTCGTGCTCGTGGAAGATCTTCGTCAAGGACGGCGTCATCACCTGGGAAACCCAGCAGACTGACTACCCGTCGACCGGCGCGGACATGCCCGAGTACGAGCCCCGCGGTTGCCCGCGTGGTGCGGCGTTCTCGTGGTACGAGTACTCGCCGACCCGTATCAAGTACCCCTACGTGCGCGGCGTCCTGCTGGACATGTTCCGCGAGGCCAAGAAGCGCCTCGGGGATCCCGTCCACGCGTGGGCCGCGGTCGTCGAGGACCCGGAAAAGGCGCGCGCCTACAAGTCGCAGCGTGGCCGCGGCGGCATGGTCCGCGTGTCGTGGGAAGAGGCGATGGAGATCGTCGCCGCCGCCTACGTGCACACGATCAAGCAGTACGGCCCCGACCGCATCGCCGGCTTCTCGGTCATCCCCGCCATGTCGATGATCTCCTACGGTGCGGGTGCCCGCTTCCACGAGCTCATCGGCGCCACGATGCTGTCCTTCTACGACTGGTACGCGGACCTGCCCCCGGCCTCGCCGCAGGTGTTCGGCGACCAGACCGACGTGCCCGAGGCCGGCGACTGGTTCAACTCGCAGTACCTCATCATGTGGGGCACGAACCTGCCGCTGACCCGTACCCCCGACGCTCACTTCATGGCCGAGGCCCGCTACCACGGCCAGAAGGTCATCGTCGTGTCCCCGGACTTCGCGGACAACACGAAGTTCGCGGACGACTGGTTGCGCGTCCAGCCCGGCACGGACGGCGCCCTGGCGCAGGCGATGGGCCACGTCATCCTCAAGGAATTCCACGTCGGCAAGCGCGAGCCCATGTTCCTCGATTACATGAAGCGCTACACCGACTCCCCGTTCCTGGTGGAGATTAACGAGGTCGGCGAGGGTGCCCACGAGGGCGTCGCCCCGACGACCCTGGTCCCCGGCAAGTTCCTGACGGCCGCCAAGATGCCCGCAGGCACGACCGAGCGCACCGAGAACAACGAGTTCCGTCCCCTCGTTATCGAGGCCGACGGCACGGTCAAGGACCCGGGCGGCACGCTCGCCGATCGCTTCGGTGAGGAGGGCGCCGGCCACTGGAACCTCAACCTGGATGGCGTCGAGCCCGTCATGTCCATCATGGACACGGACGAGTGGGAAGCCGCCCTGATCGCCCTGCCGCGCTTCGACCTGCCCGCGGCCCCCGGCCAGGCCTCGGTCGGCGGTGGCTACGTGAAGCGTGGCGTGCCCGCGCGCCGCGTCAACGGTCGCCTCGTGACGACCGTGTTCGACATCCTGCTCGCCCAGTACGCCGTCGAGCGTGAGGGCCTGCCGGGTGAGTGGCCCACCGACTACATGGACGCCTCCACGCCGGGCACCCCTGCGTGGCAGGAGGAGTTCACGTCGGTTCCCGCCGCCGCAGCCATCAAGATCGGCCGCGAGTTCGCGCAGAACGCGGTTGAGACGCAGGGCCGTTCCATGATCCTCATGGGCGCCGGCACGAACCACTACTACCACTCCGACGAGATGTACCGTACGTTCCTGGCGCTCACGGAAATGTGTGGCACCCAGGGCCGCAACGGCGGCGGCTGGGCCCACTACGTGGGTCAGGAGAAGGTCCGCCCGATCATGGGTTGGGGCTCCTTCACCTTCGCCCTGGACTGGGCACGCCCGCCGCGCCAGATGATCTCCACCGGCTGGTACTACATGACCACGGACCAGTGGCGCTACGACGGTGCTGCGGCCTCGGCCATGGGAAACCCGATCAAGTCCTCGAACCTGGACGGCAAGCAGCTGGTCGACACGCTCGTCGAGTCGGTTCAGCGCGGCTGGATGCCCTGCTACCCGACGTTCTCCAAGGGCTCGACCCAGCTGGGTCGCGAGGCCGCCGAGGCCGGCATGGCCCCCGCGGAATACGTGTCCCAGGAGCTGCGTGAGGGCCGCCTGCAGTTCGCGATCGAGGACCCGGACGCCCACCACAACGTCCCGAAGATCCTCGCGAACTGGCGTACGAACCTGCTCGGCTCGTCCGCGAAGGGCACAGAGTTCTTCCTGCGTCACATGCTGGGTACCGGCAACGAGGTCAACGCGCAGGAGCTGGAAGAGGGCAACCGCCCCGCGTCCGTCAACTGGCGTGAGGCTCACCCCGGCAAGCTCGACCTCATGTGGGTCGCGGACTTCCGTAACACCTCGACGACGCTGCACTCCGACGTCGTGCTGCCCGCCGCCACGTGGTACGAGAAGCACGACCTGTCCTCCACGGACATGCACCCCTTCATGCACTGCTTCGACGAGGCCGTGAACCCGCCGTGGGAGGCGCGCACCGACTTTGAGGTGTTCCAGACCCTGGCTCGCCTCGTCGGCCGCATGGCCCCCGGCCACCTGGACATCCAGACGGACGTCGTCGCCGTCCCGCTGGGGCACGACTCCCCGGACGCCATGACCATGGCGGATGGCGTCGTCCCCGAGCAGACGTGGACGCCCGGCAAGACCATGCCGAAGCTGGTCCCGATCGAGCGCGACTACAGGCAGGTCGGATACAAGTTCGACCGCATGGGACCGCTCCTGCCCAAGGCCGGCCTGGCCTCGAAGGGCGTGGCGTACAACGTGCAGGAGGCGTACGAGCAGCTCGGCGACCTCAACGGCCGCGCCCCCATGGACGGCAACGCCGGCGAGGGCATGCCGCTGTGCGACACCGCCATCAAGGCGGCGAACATGGCGCTGCGCTTCTCGGGCACCACGAACGGCTCGCTGGCCGTTCAGGGCTTCCGCACGCTGGAAAAGCGCGTCGGCAACGAGATGGCGTTCCTGGCCGAAGGTGACGAAGAAAAGAAGATCACCTACCAGGACACCGTCCTGCAGCCGCGCAGCGTCATCACCAGCCCCGAGTGGTCGGGCTCCGAGCACGGCGGTCGCCGCTACAGCGCCTTCGTGCAGAACGTCGAGTGCCGCAAGCCGTGGCACACGCTGACGGGCCGCCCGCAGTTCTACGTCGACCACGACTGGATGATGGACATGGGCGAGTCCCTGCCGATCTTCCGTCCCCCGCTCGACCTGGCGCACATCTACGGTGAGCGCCCCGTCGGCGACCACCGTCCCGGTCAGCCGGGTCAGGCCGAGGTCGCGGTGCGCTACCTGACGATCCACAACAAGTGGGCCATCCACTCCCAGTACTACGACAACCCGTACATGCTGACGCTGGGTCGTGGTGGCCAGACGGTGTGGATGAGCCCGCAGGACGCCGAGAAGATCGGCGTGCGCGACAACGAGTGGATCGAGGCGAAGAACCGTAACGGCACCGTGTCGGCTCGCGCCGTTGTCTCCCACCGCATCCCGGAGGGCACGGTGTTCATGCACCACGCCCAGGATCGCCAGATCAACACCCCGCTGAACGAGGAGTCCGGCAAGCGCGGCGGTACGCACAACTCGCTGACCCGAATCTTCATTAAGCCGAGCCACCTGGCCGGCGGATACGCGCAGTTCGCCTACGCGTTCAACTACTACGGTCCCACCGGCAATAACCGCGACGAGGTCACGGTTATCCGCCGCCGCTCCCAGGAGGTGCAGTTCTGATGAAGGTCATGGCTCAGATCGCGATGGTGATGAACCTCGACAAGTGCATTGGCTGCCACACCTGTTCGGTCACCTGTAAGCAGGTGTGGACGAACCGCGAGGGCACCGAGTACATCTGGTTCAACAACGTCGAAACCCGTCCCGGCGTGGGCTACCCCCGCGGCTGGGAGGACCAGAAGAAGTGGAAGGGTGGCTGGAAGCGCACCGCCACGGGCCGCCTCGTTCCCCGTCAGGGCGGACGCGTCGCCTCGCTCGCGAAGATCTTCGCGAACCCGACGCAGCCGACCATGAAGGACTACTACGAGCCGTGGACGTACGAGTACGACAAGCTGCTCCAGGCGCCCGCGAACTCCCGCGCGATCCCGACGGCCCGCGCGAAGTCCAAGATCACGGGCGAGCACATCGACAAGCCCGAGTGGGGCCCGAACTGGGACGATGACCTCGGTGGCTCCATGGAGACCCTGGATCAGGACCCCGTCCTGCACCAGATGAACCTCCAGGTCGCCAAGACCATCGAAGACGCGTACATGTTCTACCTGCCTCGCATCTGCGAGCACTGCCTGAACCCGACCTGTGTGTCGGCGTGCCCCTCGGGCGCGATGTACAAGCGCTCCGAGGATGGCATCGTCCTGGTCGACCAGGATCAGTGCCGCGGCTGGCGCATGTGCGTGTCCGCCTGCCCCTACAAGAAGGTCTACTTCAACCACAACACGGGCAAGGCCGAGAAGTGCACGCTGTGCTACCCGCGCCTCGAGGTCGGCCAGCCGACCATCTGCTCGGAGACCTGCGTGGGTCGCCTGCGCTACATGGGCGTGCTGCTCTACGACGCGGACCGCGTCACCTGGGCCGCCTCCCAGGAGGACGAGCGCGACCTGTACCGCGCCCAGCGCGAGATCCTGCTCGACCCGAACGACCCGCAGGTGGTCGCCCAGGCTCAGGCCAACGGCGTTCCCCACTCGTGGATCACGGCCGCCCAGCAGTCCCCGATCTGGAAGCTCATCACCGAGTACGAGGTCGCCCTGCCGCTGCACCCCGAGTTCCGTACCCTGCCGATGGTCTGGTACGTGCCGCCGCTGTCCCCGGTCGTCGACCAGGTGACCGCGTCCGGCAGCGACGGCGAGGACCACAAGGTCCTGCTGTCCGCCATCTCGCAGATGCGTATCCCGCTGGAGTACCTGGCCGGCCTGTTCACGGCCGGAGACACGGCTCCCGTGGAGCTGGCGCTGCGTCGCCTCGCCGCGATGCGCTCCTACATGCGCGACGTCTTCGTCGACAACCCGACGAACGAGGAGATCCCGGCCTCCGTGGGCATGACCCCGGAGAAGGTCAAGGAAATGTACCGACTGCTGTCGATCGCCAAGTACGACGACCGCTTCGTCATCCCGACCGCCCACCCCGAGATGCCGCGCGGCATCAAGGAGCTCGAGGGCTGCCCGGTGTCCTACGACGTCGAGGCCTTCCACGGCCTGGCCCCCGCCACGTCGAACCGCCCGATGGGTGGCTCGTCGCCGGAGGGACGCCAGATGCTCCCTCTTGAGGTCGTTCGATGAGTACTTTCGTCGGCATTCCGCGTATTCCTACGGCCGCTCCGGAAACGGAGATGGATCCGCAGGACGCGCGCGGCGTGCGCATGGCGGTCTCGGTCCTCCTGGACTACCCGGGGGATGACTTCGAGACCAAGCTGGACGCGGTCGAGGAGGCTCTGGCGGACCTGCCGGAGCCGGCCTCGGCGTCCCTGGCCTCGTTCGTGAGCTACGCTCGCGCCGCTGGCCTGCGCGCCATGCAGACCACCTACGTGGAGACGTTCGACCAGCGCCGACGCTGCGCGCTCGGCCTGACGTACTACACGCACGGCGACACCCGCGGACGCGGCCAGGCCATCCTGGCCTTCAAGGAGATCCTGCGTCGCGCCGGTTTCGAGATGGAACGCGAGGAGCTTCCCGATCACCTGCCGGTGGTCCTGGAGTTCGCGGCCTTCGACGAGACCGGCACGGCCGAGGGCCTGCTGCGCTCCAACCGCGAGGGTATCGAGGTGATCCGCACGGCGCTGCGCGCCACGGACTCCCCGTACGCGCCGCTGCTGGACGCTCTGGTCGCGACGCTGCCCGAGCCGGACGAAAAGACCATTGAGGGCTTCCGTAAGCTCATTAGCCAGGGGCCGCCCACCGAGCTGGTGGGCGTGGGCGATCTGTCTGCGACGCCCTTCCCGACTTCCGATTCAACGATGGGACGGTAACGTTCATGGAATCCGCACTTTTGCATGCCGCGTCTGCATCCCAGACGCAGTCGCTGTCCTTCCTGGACATTGCCCTGTGGGTGGTCCTGCCGTACGTGTCCTTCGCGATCCTCATCGTGGGTCTCGCGTGGCGCTACAAGACCGACCAGTACGGGTGGACGTCTCGTTCCTCGCAGTGGAATGAGCCGACCATCCTGCGCTGGGCCTCGCCGCTGTTCCACTTCGGCGTCCTCTTCGTGTTCTTGGGCCATATCCTCGGCCTCGTGATCCCGAAGACCTGGACCGAGGCGGCTGGCGTGCCTCAGCACGTCTACCACCTGATGGCGACGATCCCCGGTACGATCGCTGGAATCATGACGATCGTTGGCCTCGCGCTGCTGATCTACCGTCGAGCGGTGGTCAAGTCGGTTCGCGTGGCGACGACCCGCATGGACATCGTCACCTACGTGATGCTGGCGATCCCGGTGCTCCTGGGCGGCGCTGCGACCCTGCTCAACCAGGTGCTCGGTGGCCACGAGGGCTACGACTACCGCGAGACGATCTCCGTCTGGTTCCGCTCGATCTTCTACCTGCACCCGCAGGCGCACCTGATGGTCGACGTGCCCGTCAGCTTCAAGCTGCACATCGTCGCTGGCCTGCTGCTGTTCTGCATCTGGCCGTTCACCCGCCTCGTGCACGCGGTGAGCGCGCCGGTCGGCTATGTGGCGCGTCCCCCGGTGATCTACCGGTCGCGCGACGAACGCCGCACGCACGAGATCACGCGCGGCGGTATGTCGGACTGATCGATGGCCGTGCCCGCCGCGGTCCCTTGCTCTTTGGTGAGGCTGTGGCGTGGTGATCGGCAGACGCGGGGGCGAGCGCAGGCTCGCCTCCGCGTCTTTATCGGGGGTTCCCGCGTACTCACCTGTATGAATAGAGCGATAGACCCCGCGTAATACGACCGACTGTTGGTATTGGCCGTGCGGGTGGCTGTCTGTGATGGGTAGAATAAAGCGCGCTTTGTTAGTAACGTAACAGCTTTAATGCCGTATGGAGATGCCTATGAAGGGTATTTCCGCTGATTATGAGGGAGAGAGGATACGTCATGAGTGATACCTCCCGTGCTCGGCCTCTGGCTGAAACGCTCGCCGCAATGGCAGCGTTGACCCCTGCACAGCACACGCTCTTGGAACGCATCTCGCACCATGCGACGCCCGTGACCGTGGCGGAGTTGGCTCAGGAAGCTGGCTTGCACGTCTCGAGCGTGCGCGAGACCCTTGAGGGCCTGTTCGCCCTTGGCCTCGTGGAAAAGCAGCAGCTCCCCTCGTCCGGCCGTGGCCGCCCCGCGCTGGGCTATTCGACGATGACCCCGGCGGACCCCTCGTTTGCGGCGCAGATGCTGCACCAGCTCACGTCGTCGCTGCTGGCCTGGCTGCGCGTTGACGCGGTCGACCCGGCGGCTTCCGTGCGTGAGATCGGCTCGCGCTGGGCGGACGCCGCCCTCGAGACGATGGCGGTGCCTGATCACAGCCACAATGCGAACCGTCGTCCCGTGCGCGACACCTTCAACATCGCGTCGCACCTGGGCAAGGTGCGCCTGTTCATGAACGCCATGGGTTTTGCGTCCATCCCGCACGACACTGATCCGATGGCGGTCGTCCTGACGGCCTGCCCGTTCACCGAGCCGGGCACCCCCGACGACCTGGCCCTCGAGCTGCGCCGCGGCATCGTCGAGCGTGTGTTCGAGCGGACGGCGACCGGTTTTGCCACCTGGTCACTGGAGAGTGATCCCGAGGATCCTCTGCGCCTGACCGTCTATATTCGACGGCTTGACGAGGCAAACCCGAAGCCGCTGTCGACGACCCTTCACTTCTTCGGTGGAGCGGCTGAGGCGGCCGGTGGGTACGTGCGAGAACTGCCCTCCGATGAGACCCCCGCGACCCTGCGTGAACTCATCGATCAGCTCAGCTCAGAGAGCCCTGAGCTGGCGCGAATCCTCGGTGTGTCGAGCTACCTGGTCAACGAGCGCTCTGCTCGTCTGGACGCTGAGCTCGCGCCCGGCGCGCGCGTCGACGTGCTGCCTCCGTTCGCCGGCGGGTGAGATTTTTTAGTCATTTGTGTGGGGCGGTCAGGGTTGTAAAATAATCCTGGCCGCTCCCTCGTAAGATGAGGGGGAAGGCATTCCCGTCCCTGGAGGGTCCCATGTCAGCTGAGATTGCAACCGGCATCACCGATGAGCCGCTGGATACTGGCGCGCTGATTGATAGCGCACGTCGGGATACGTGTGGTGCTGTGGCGTCCTTTATTGGGGTGGTGCGTAACCACGACGGCGGAGAGAGCGTGGACGCGATCGAGTATTCCTCGCACCCCTCGTCGCAGCAGATTCTGCGGGACATCGTCATGGAATTCAAGGATCGTCCGGGCGTGCATTGCATCGTCGCGTGGCACCGCGTGGGGCATCTGGAGATCGGTGAGGATGCGATGGTCGTCGCCGTCGCTGCGGAGCATCGCGCTCAGGCGTTCCGCGCGGTCGAGGCCATCGTCGAGGACGTGAAGGCGAAGCTCCCGATTTGGAAGAAGCAGGAATTGACTGACGGCTCGCACAACTGGTCGGGTCTGTGAGATGACGATCGGCGATCCTTTTTCCCGTGATGCAGCCGTTTCGGGGCGCGCCGTCGCGCTTCCGCTGATCAATCAGCCCGTCCCGTACGAGGCCGGGGACCCCGCGCTGGAGCGTTTCCGTCGCAATTGGCTAGTGTCCGGTATTGGCGAGGCCGGTCAGGCGCGCCTGGCGGCCGCGCGCGTGCTCGTGGTGGGCGCGGGCGGCCTCGGCTCCCCCGTCCTCCTGTACCTGACGGCGGCGGGCATCGGCACGATCGGCATCTGCGACTCCGACGTGGTCGAGGTGTCGAACCTTCAGC
The DNA here is from genome assembly GCF_000282935.1 of Actinomyces sp. ICM39. Lineage (NCBI taxonomy): Bacteria > Bacillati > Actinomycetota > Actinomycetes > Actinomycetales > Actinomycetaceae > Actinomyces > Actinomyces sp. ICM39. The sequence goes on along the minus strand of NZ_ALCB01000069.1, from coordinate 16,525 downwards.
GTCAGCTCCTGCACGGCGAGGGTGACGTGGGGGATCCGAAGCCGGATTCTGCGGTGCGTCACCTGAGTGGGCTGAACTCCTCGGTGCGCTTTGAGCGCTACGGGCACGTGACCCGCGAGTGGCTGGATGAGCATGGCCGCGAGTGGGACCTGATCGTCGAGTGCACGGATAGCTTCGACTCGAAGTACCTGGTGGCGGACTACTGTGCGGATTCCGGCGTCCCGCTGGTGTGGGGCACGGTCGTGTCGATGGCCTTCCAGGTGAGCGTGTTCTGGTCTGCGGCACCTGCCCCCGTGCCGTCGCTGACGCTGCGGAGCCTGCACCCGGTCAAGCCTGCCCCCGGGACGACCCCGGCCTCGCCGAAGGTTGGCGTGCTTGGTCCCGTGGTCGGCCAGGCGGGCACCGCGATGGCGACGGAGGCTATCAAGCTGCTGGTGGGCTTCGGTGAGCCGCTGATCGGGCGCGTCCTCATGACGGATGCGGCGACGCAGCGCGCCGACGTGCTGACCTTCGCCCCGTGGGACTGAGTCCCGTGGCCGCCCCGCGCGCTGATGTCGCCGCGCTCGTCGTCGGCGGCGGTGGGGGAGAGCGCCTGGGTGGCGTCTCCAAGCCGGATCTGACGCTGGGTGGCGTGCGCTTGCTTGACCGCGTGTGCGCGGCCTTGATAGAGGCGTGCGGCGCAGGGTGTGTGGCTGTTGTGCCGCCCAGTGTGCGCGTCCCCGACGGTGTCCTGCGTACCCTTGAGGATCCGCCGAGCGGCGGCCCGCTGGCCGGTATCGACGCGGGCTTGCGCGCGCTCGGCGTCGGCGACGACGTCCTCGTCGTGGTTGTTTCGGTTGATGCTCCCGGCGTGGGTGCTTTGCTGCCCGCCCTCTTGGAGCCTGCGTTGGGTGAGGGGGTCGAGGGGCGCATCGTGCGCGGCGGTGATCCGGAGCCTTTCGATCAGTACCTGATGGGCGTCTATCGTGCGGGTGCGCTGCGGCGCGTCCTCGACGAGGCCGTGGCCGCCCTCGGGTCGGTCCGCGGAGTGGGGGTGCGCCGGGTGCTACGCGCCCTCGAGGTCGAGCGGGTGAGTGTGGGCGCCGATGTCTGCCGGGATATCGATACCCCAGAGGATGTCGCCTGGTGGGAGAGCTTTCTGGGCAACTGATTTGTTGGTAACGCACCTTTGGGTGTAGGTTTAGCTAGTAAGTATCTGGTGGCCTATCCCACTAAGGCGTGCTCATGAACCTTCGTCACGGACAACTGTGGCAACGACTCGGACTGGCAGTGCTGTCAGGAATCCTCGTCGCCTCCCTCGCTCCCGCCACTGCCGCTGCTCCTGCAGACGGCCAGGATATGCATGGTGACATGGAGTCTGCCGACCTCGATACGTCGAGCTCCGACTCCGATGTCTCCTCCCCCGCCACTGTGCAGGACCGCGCGGCCGCGGAGGAAACCGAAAGCGCCGATGAGGCCACGGCCTCGGCCGAGGAAGAAAGCGTGGACGGCGTCGACGCGCAAGTCTACACCTTCCCCGGCGTGGACGGCCCCACGCGCATTCACGTGCTATCAACCCACTCGTCGGACGCGATCCTGCTCGAGTCGAAGGGCGTCTTCGGCATGATCGACGGCGGAGAGGGCTACGGAGCGCCGGATGGTAGTGACCCTCGCTACCCGCTACGTTATGCTGTCATTCCCGCGTCGTCTGGGGAGACGGACTTCGTCCTTGGCTATATGTCCAACCACGGCGTCACCTCCTCGAACCTCGCCTTCTACCTCGGCACGCATGCCCACTCCGATCATATCGACAACGCGGACGAGATCATCAGGAAGTTCCGTCCGAAGGTCATTCTCAGCCCCGAGTATTCCGACGCGTGGATCACAGATGAATCGCGCCTGTGGGATAACCAGTGGGTCTATGACAACATGATGGCGGCTGCGCGCTGGGCGCAGGGTGCGTATGGGGCATCAATCGTGCAGAACGTCCATGACTACAACACTCACATCACGCTGGGTGATATGGATGTCCAGATTCTCCCCACGGATCCCGCTGAAAACTACAAGAAGACAGGGGTGCGCGACGCAAACCTCATCGCGTATACGGCCAAGGTGAGCGCGTTCGGGCGTTCCGCCTATTTGGCCGCCGATCTCGAAGCAGGCGGCGGTTATGAAGATCGCCTCGCCCCGATTATTGGCCACGTCGACATGCTCAAGGCTGGCCATCATGGTCTGCCGACTTCTAACTCTGTTGCTTTCATGAAGGCGCTGAGTCCTTCCATGATCGCTCAGACCGGGCCGGAGTGGTACACGCCCGACAATCTGACGCAGAGTGTCATTGGCGGAAACTCATCGTGAGTGCCGATGATGGACCTCTGGTCGAGCGCGCATATTCCTGCGCTCATTGCTACCTTCGGTCCCTCCGGTATTTCATATAACGATCTATCCTCTGCCTCGTGGGGACATGAGTATGGTGCGCTGAGTCCGCGCGCCTGGTGGTTCGTGGGCGGGCGTCCCTCGGCCACGAACGGCTGGTGGAAGGGTGCTAGCGGCAACTGGTACTACTTCGCTGGGCGGGCTTCGTCTGTAGTTAGTCAGTGGGTGTATGACGGGGGCCAGTGGTACTGGATGGATGCAACGGGTGCGATGGCAACCGGGTGGATCCATGATGGCAAGTCCTGGTACTACCTGGATTCTGCAGGGCATCCCAGCTCTAGTGGTTGGAAGTGGATTGATGGTGCCTGGTACTACTTAGACGCGGGTCGGGCGCGTACCGGATGGATGTTTGACCGTGGCCAGTGGTACTGGCTCGATAGCATCAATGCAAAGATGGCCACAGGGTGGACCCAGGTGGATGGCCAGTGGTACTACATGGGCAGCAGCGGGGCCATGGCCACCGGATGGATGAGTAGCGGTGGCACCTGGTACTACCTGAGCGGTAGCGGTGCGATGGTCACCGGCTGGGGTCGGGTGTCGGGTTCCTGGTACTACTTCAGCGCGACTGGTGCGATGATGACCGGCTGGTTCCAGGATGGCTCCACCTCCTGGTACTACGCGGGTTCCTCCGGCTCGATGATGACGGGCTGGCTGAACTCCGGCGGCGCCTGGTACTACCTGAGCTCCTCTGGAGCGCTGGCGACCGGCTGGGTCCTGGATAGCGGCGCCTGGTACTACATGGACGATACGGGAGCCATGGTCACCGGCACCCGGGAGATTGAGGGTCGTTCCTCGACCTTCTCCCTGTCGGGACGCTGGATCGGGTACGCCTCCTAACCGAGGAACCGGCGATTATCCTCACGAAGCGCCGCCCGCCGCGTATTGACGCAGGTGGGCGGCGCTTGCTGCCTGTACTGTGAAGACAGCATCCCCACGTGAAAGGCTCGCCATGACGCTTCCTCGTGCCCGCCTCGCAGCGGCCCTGACGATGACCGTCGCGGCCTCCGCGGCCTCGTTCGTTTCCGTTGTCCGGGGCCTCGTATGGCCCCCACAATTCCGCATGCAATTCCCATGTCAACCTTTTGAGATTTGAAATGGGAATGTTGGTATTTCAACGTTTTCTCGGTGCCTAAGAAAATTCAGGGAAGCCAAATTGCATGCGACATTGGAGGGAGGGAAGGAAGGAGGGAGGGGAGTCAGCGCTGCTCGTCGAGCTGGTGGAAGATCGCGGTGAGCAGGGGCGTGACCACCTCGAGGGTGTCGAGTGCGCCGCCTCGCGAGCCGGGCGAGGAGATGATGAGTGCGCCCGAAGAGTCGCGCGCGGTCACGCCGACGACCTCGCGGGACAGGCCCGACAGGGGGGTATTGGCGAGGCCGTGTGCGCGGATCTGCTCGGCGATGCCGGGAATCTCGACCTCGATGATCGAGCGGACGACCTCGGGCGCGTAGTTGCCCACGCCGAAACCCGAGCCGCCCAGGACCAGGATGAAGCGCACGCCGGCCTCGAGCGCGTCGCGAATCTCCGTCTCGAGGATGTCGGCGCTCTCGGGGATCGCCGCGACCGTCACGGGGCCCAGGCCGGCCTCGGCCAGCGCCGCCGTGCAGGCGGGGGTCGCCCGGTCCTCCTTCGTGCCGCGCTGGATGCGGTCGGAATAGGTGATGACGTGGGCGCTGATCTGGCTGAGGTCGTAGTCGACAGGCTTGGGCATGGTGTCCTCCGAGAATGATGCGTACGAATGTGATCCTAGTCCCTTCCTCGTGGTGAGGTGGGGCTTAGAGCTGAGCGTGGTCGCCAGGTGATTTTGTGCGTGCGTGGCCCGAGGGAAAAGTGGCGTCTGGGTATCCGTGCGCGCTGATGTACGGTTGCCGGGATTTGCGCGCGGCGGTATATCCCGATTTATGACGGGAGGAAGCAAGTTAAATTGCTTTCCAGATTTCCCTGGCATTAAAAGCAAAAGTAACAATTTGGGTGCGCTCTTGCGAACCGTTGCAAGGTGATCGCACCCCTTGTTAGATTTAACGCGTTCGATTCCCTCTCAAAAGGAGATATGAGTGCGTTCCCTCCGCATCCTCCCCGCCATCGGCACCGCCGCCCTGGCCCTCGCCGCCTGCACCTCCGGCTCCACCCCCGCCGCCGACTCCACGGCCTCGTCCGAGGCGACCCAGCCCGCCGCTGAGCAGACCGTCCTCAACGTCTACGCCGCCGCCTCCCTCACCGAGACCTTCGGCGAGCTCGAAGAGATCTTCGAGGAAGCCAACCCCGGCGTGGACGTGCGCTTCAACTTCGCGGGATCCCAGGACCTCGTGACCCAGCTCGGTGAGGGCGCGGACGTCGACGTCCTGGCCACCGCCAACGAATCCACCATGAAGAAGGCCGCCGACGCCTCCCAGGTCGACGCGCAGACCATCTTCGTCACCAACACCCTGACCCTCATCACGACGCCCGGCAACCCGGCGGGCATCACCGGCCTCGACTCCTCGCTCGACAACGCTAAGCTCGTCATCTGCGCCCCCGAGGTCCCCTGTGGAAAGCTCACCAAGACCCTCACCGAGAAGCTCGGCGTGACACTCAACCCGGTTTCCGAGGAGCAGGCCGTCACCGACGTGCGCGGCAAGGTCTCCTCTGGCCAGGCCGACGCCGGCATCGTCTACAAGACCGACGCCCTCGCCGAGGGCGACGCCGTCGACACCGTCGCCATCCAGGGCGCCGACGAGGCCGTCAACAAGTACCCGATCGCCCTCGTGAGCGCCTCGACCAAGAAGGACCTCGGCCAGAAGTGGATCGACCTGGTTCTGTCCGCCGACGGGCAGAAGATCCTCGAAAACGCGGGCTTCACGCCCGCCGCGAAGTAACATCGACGCGTGAAGTCACGCAGGACACCCGCCGTCAGCCCCCTGCCCCTTTGGGCGGGGGGCCTCGGCACGCTCGCCCTGTGCTTCCTGGTCCTGCCCCTGGCCTTCATGCTGGGGCGCGTCAACTGGGCCACCCTCGGCACGACCCTCGCGACCCCGGAGGCACGCGACGCCCTCGGTCTGTCGCTGCGCACCTGCGCTGTTGCGCTCGGCGTGGACCTCCTCCTCGGAGTCCCTGCGGCCCTCGTGCTGTCCCGCTCGTGGCGGGGCGTGCGCGCCGCCCGCATTCTCGTCGCCCTGCCGCTCTCGCTGCCGCCCGTCGTCGCGGGCATCGCGCTGCTCGCGGCCTTCGGTAGGCGCTCGACCCTCGGGGCGCTCCTCAGTGGTGCCGGCCTCGACATCGCCTTCACGACGACCGCCGTCGTCATCGCCCAGGTATTCGTCTCCCTGCCCTTCCTCATCGTTACCCTCGAATCCGCGCTGCGCGCCCGCGAGCAGGGGCTTGACGAAATGGCCTCCTCCCTGGGGGCCTCGCCCTCGCGCGTCTTCTGGCAGATCACCCTGCCGACCGTCCTGCCCGGCCTCGGGCGTGGCGCCGCCCTCGCGCTGGCCCGCTGCCTCGGCGAGTTCGGCGCGACCCTCACCTTCGCGGGCTCTATGCAGGGCGTGACCCGCACGATGCCCCTCCAGATCTACCTGGCCCGTGAGTCCGACGCGGACCTGGCCCTCGCGCTCGGCGTGGTCCTCCTCGGCGTCGCAGCAGCCGTCGTCGCGCTGACGGAAACCCCGTGGGGACGCCTCGCCTCTCTCCTTCGATCGACGAGGCCCGGGTTGGTTGCCGCTCCCGCCGATCCTTCCGCTCGCTCCTCCGAGGCCCCCGCCGCGCTCGCGGGAGAAGCGGGGGAGGGTGTGGCCGTGCGCGTCGCCGGAACCGTGGCGGCGCGCGGATGGGACGTGGACGCGGAGCTCCGCCCCGGCCTCGTCACCGCCGTCGTCGGGCACAACGGCGCGGGAAAGTCGACGCTCGCCCAGGTGATCGCCGGGACCCTGCGTCTGGACAGCGGGACCGTGAGCATCGGCGAGCGAGTCGTCGATGATGCCGCCACGTTCGTGCCCGCGCGCCGCCGCGGCGTCGCCCTGGTTTCCCAGGCGCCCCGCATCTTCACCCACATGAGCGTCCTGTCCAACGTCGCCTTCCCCCTGCGCGTGCGCGGGGTGGGGCGCGTCGAGGCCCGGGCGGCCGCCCTCGAACAGCTGCGCGCCGTGGGGATTGCCGACCTCGCGAACAAGCGCGCCTCCGACCTGTCGGGCGGCCAGGCGGCCCGCGTCGCGATTGCCCGCGCCCTCGTCTTCCGCCCCGAAGTTCTCATCCTCGACGAGCCCACGGCCGCCCTCGACGTCGAGGCCACCGCCCAGGTCTCCGCCGTTCTACGCGAGCGCCTGGCGGGTTCCGGCATTACGACCCTGCTGGTCTCACATGACATCGCCGAGGTCCTCTCCCTGGCCTCCCACATGATCGTCATGGGGGAGGGGCGCATCGTCGAAGAAGGCGAACCCGCCCGCGTGCTCGCCTCGCCTGCGTCGGTGTTCGCGGCCCGCTTGGCCGGGCTCAACATTGTGAGTGGGCCTCCTGTGGCGCGTCCCGGCATGGTCGGCGTGCGCGTCGGCGATGGGGCGCTGTGGGCGGCTTCCGACAGCGTTGCCCCCGGGGAGGAGTCGGCCCGCGTCGCCCTCACCTTTCCGCCCGAGGCCGTGGCTCTCTCCCGCGAGGAATCCCATGCCTCGCCGCGCTCTGTCCTCCCCGGCGTCGTCGCGGGCATCGACGTCGACGGCTCCCTCGTCAGCGTGCGCGTCGCGCTCGCAGAGGGCGTATCGGTGACCGCCCGAGTCACCGCCGCCGCCTGGTCCGAGCTGGGCCTCGGCGTCGGCGAGGGCCTGTGGGTGAGCGTGAAGGCCACCCAGGTCCGCGCGATCCGCGTCGCGCCGACCTCCTGATCGTTTCACTGTCTGGCGGTGGCGCGAATTTTGTCACGCTTCATTTGTTGTAATTCTTGGTTTTCGCATGAGCGGGGTCTGCGCCCCCAAAATGCGGAACACAGCCTATTTTCGCGGTTATTCTGCGGTTTTAATCGCCGCGTACCAGCAGTCGGTGGACAGCTTTGACTCTGCGTGAGGGGTTTCCTAAGTTGTGGTGAGAAACCAGGAGGTACCTCATGACAACACAGGGTCACCACGAGGCAACGCGCCCCTATCAGCTCGGCATCGACGTCGGCTCGACGACGGTGAAGGCCGTCGTTTTGGACGGGAATCGCCGCCTTTTCTCCGACTACCGCCGCCACAACGCAGACGTGCGCGCATCCCTGGGGGCCCTCCTCGCCGACGTCGAGCGCGCCCTGCCCGGCGCCCGTGTCCACGCGGCCATCACCGGATCCGGCGGCCTGACGACCGCCCGCGCCATGGGGATCCCCTTCGTCCAGGAGGTCATCGCGGGCACCGAGGCCACCCAGCGCCTCCACCCCGAAGTCGACGTCGTCATCGAGCTGGGCGGCGAGGACGCCAAGCTCACCTACCTGCACCCCACCCCCGAGCAGCGCATGAACGGCACCTGCGCGGGCGGCACCGGCGCGTTCATCGACCAGATGGCGACCCTGCTGCACACGGACGCGGCGGGCCTGGGCGAGATGGCGACCCGCCACACCCAGCTCTACCCGATCGCCTCGCGCTGCGGCGTCTTCGCCAAGTCCGACATCCAGCCCCTCATCAACCAGGGCGCCGCCCACGAGGACCTGGCCGCCTCCATCTTCAACGCCGTCGCCACCCAGACCATCGCCGGCCTGGCGTGCGGGCGCCCGATCCGCGGAACCGTCATGTTCCTCGGCGGCCCCCTGCACTTCCTGCCCGCCCTGCGCGAGGCCTACAAGGCCCTCCTGCCCAAGGCCGACTCCTTCGTCACCCCCGACGACGCCCAGCTCTACGTCGCGATCGGCGCGGCCCTCCTCGCCGAGAAGGAGGCCGCCAAGAAAGCGCGCCAGGCCGAGGAAGCGGGCGCCACCTCCGTCGACTCCCGCGGAGATAAGCTCACCACCCTCATGGAGCGCCTCGCCGCCGCCCCCGTGCAGGTCGAGTCCCCGCGCATGGACCCCCTCTTCGCGACCCCCGAGGACCGCGAGGAGTTCATTGCCCGCCACAGCCTCGACGTCATCCCCAAGGCCAGCCTCGACGAGGCCGAGGGCCGCTGCTGGCTCGGCATCGACGCGGGCTCCACGACGATCAAGGCTGTCGTCATCGACTCCCAGGACCGCATCGTCTTCACCCACTACGCCTCCAACGAGGGCGACCCCGTGGCCGCGGCCGTCGACATCGTGCGCGCGGTCCGCTCGGCTCTGCCGCAGGGGTGCGAGATCGGCCGCTCGTGCGCTACCGGCTACGGCGAGGGCCTCGTCAAGTCCGCCCTCACCATGGACGAGGGCGAGATCGAGACGATGGCGCACTACCGCGCCGCCGAGTTCATCTGCCCCGGCGTCACCTCCGTCATCGACATCGGCGGCCAGGACATGAAGTACCTGCGCATCCGCGACCACGCGGTGGACTCCATCTCCGTCAACGAGGCCTGCTCCTCGGGCTGCGGCTCCTTCCTGCAGACCTTCGCGCAGACGATGGGCACCGACGTGCGCTCCTTCGCGCGCATGGCCATGGAGTCCGAATCTCCCGTGGATCTGGGCACCCGCTGCACGGTGTTCATGAACTCCTCCGTCAAGCAGGCGCAGAAGGAAGGCGCGGACGTGCGCGACATCAGCGCCGGCCTGTCATACTCCGTTGTGCGCAACGCCCTCTACAAGGTCATCAAGCTCAAGGAGCCCTCGGACCTGGGTGAGCGCGTCGTCGTCCAGGGCGGCACCTTCCTCAACGACTCGGTGCTGCGCGCCTTCGAGCTGCTCACCGGCCGCGAGGTCGTGCGCCCCGACATCGCCGGCCTCATGGGCGCGTACGGCGCGGCCCTGACCGCGCGCATGCACGACACGGGGGAGGGGACCTCGACGCTGGCCACGATCGAGGCCCTCGAGGGCTTCAGCGTGGATACGACCCGCAAGACGTGCCGCCTGTGCCAGAACCACTGCCAGATGACGATCTCGACGTTCTCCAACGGCGAGCGCCACGTGTCGGGCAATCGCTGCGAGCGCGGCGCTTCCCTGGAGCGCGTGCCCAAGAAGTCGGAGCTGCCCAACCTCTACGACTGGAAGTACAAGCGGATCTTCGGATACCGCCGTCTCACCGAAAAGAAGGCGTTCCGCGGCGATATCGGCATCCCGCGCGTTCTCGGCATGTACGAGAACTACCCGTTCTGGTTCACGATGCTCACCGAGCTCGGTTTCCGCGTCATGATCTCGGGCCGCTCCAACCACGACCTCTTCGAGACCGGCATGGAGTCCATCCCCTCGGAGAACGTGTGCTACCCGGCCAAGCTGGTCCACGGACATATCGAGTCCCTGCTGGACAAGGGCATCACGACGATCTTCTACCCCTGCGTCGACTTCGAGCAGAAGCTCACCGAGTCCGAAAACTCCTTCAACTGCCCCATCGTGGCGACCTACCCCGAGGTCATCCGCAACAACATGGAGCGCCTCTTGGAGCCGGGCACCCAGTTCATCAGCCCCTTCGTCAACTTCGGCAACCGCGAGTACCTGCCCGCCCACCTGTCCAAGACCTTCAAGCAGTACGGCTACGACATCCCGGTCGAGGAGATGAAGGCAGCCCTCGACAAGGCCTGGGAGGAAGACGCCGCCGTCAAGGCCGAAATCCGCGCGAAGGGCGTCGAAACCATCGAATGGATGCGTGAGCACGGCGTGCGCGGCATCGTGCTCGCGGGGCGCCCCTACCACCTCGACCCCGAGATCAACCACGGCATCCCCGAGGTCATCGTGGGCCTGGGCATGGCCGTCCTCACCGAGGACTCCATCGTGGACGCGCGCCTCGAGCGCCCCCTGCGCGTCCTCGACCAGTGGTCCTACCACTCGCGCCTCTACGAGGCCGCCGCCCGCGTCGGCGACGAGCCCGACCTTGAGATGGTCCAGCTCAACTCCTTCGGCTGCGGCGTCGACGCGATCACCGCCGACCAGGTCCAGGAGATCCTCGAAGGCCGCGGCGACGTGCACACCGTCCTCAAGATCGACGAGGTCTCCAACCTGGGCGCCGCCAAGATCCGCCTGCGCTCCCTCGACGCGGCGATCACCGAGCGCGCCTCCCTCGCCTCCGCGATCGACGAGGCCGGGGCCGGGGACGGCGACAACGGCGCGGATGGAGCGGAACTGGCCCCCGCCTCGTCCGTGGGCCTGGTGTCGGGTTCCGTCGACACAGCCACCCTGCGCGACCCCTCCGGTGACGCCGCCCGCGAGGAGGAGGCCGGGCACATCCAGCCTCGCGCCGTCTTCACCGAGGAGATGCGCGAGGCCGGATACGAGATCCTCGCGCCCCAGATGTCCCCGATCCACTTCCGCTTCCTCACCCCGCTGTTCGCGAGCGCGGGCCTGAAGGTGCGCGTCCTGGAGCACACGAGCCGCACCTCCATGGAGGTCGGCCTGAAATACGTCAACAACGACTCGTGCTACCCGGCGATCGTCGTCATCGGCCAGCTCCTCGACGAGTTCATCTCCGGACGCGCTGACCCCGACCGCACGGCCGTGGGCATCACGCAGACGGGCGGCATGTGTCGCGCCAGCAACTACGCTGCCCTGCTGCGCAAGGGCCTGCGCGACGCCGGATACCCGCAGGTGCCGGTTATCGCCCTGTCCGTCCAAGGTATCGAGGACAACCCCGGCTTCCACCTGGGCGTCGCCCACCTCCACAAGGCCATTCAGGCCTTCGTCATCGGTGACGCCATCCAGTCGATGCTCCTGCGCGTGCGCCCCTACGAGGCCACCCCCGGCTCCGCGATGGACCTGTACCGCACGTGGGACGGCTACGTCCAGGAGTGGATCACCTCGGGACGCGTGGCGGCCCTGGGCGGACGCGTCTCCTACGGAAAGATCATCCGCGAGTGCGTGCGCGCCTTCGACGCCCTGCCCCTGCGCGACATCCCGCGCAAGCCGCGCGTCGGCCTGGTCGGCGAAATCCTCGTGAAGTTCCACCCCGACGCCAACAACCACGCTGTCGACGTCATCGAAGCCGAGGGCTGCGAGGCCGAACTGCCCGGCCTCATGCAGTTCTTCCACAACTCCGTGGCCACCGCCGCGTGGGACAAGGAGAACCTGGGTATCGAGGGCAAGCAGCGCTACATTATGCCGATCGTTTTGTGGGCGCTCAAGAAGTACGAGAAGCCCGTGCACCGCGCGTTTGCGGCGACGAACGGCAAGTTCGAGGCGCACCGGCCCATCGAAGAGATGATCGAGCGCTCCCAGGACATCGCGCGCCTGGGCAACCAGGCCGGCGAAGGCTGGTACCTGACCGCCGAAATGGTCGACATGATCGAACACGGCTGCCCGAACATCATCTGCGCCCAGCCCTTCGCGTGCCTGCCCAATCACGTCGTAGGCAAGGGCATGTTCCGCGCGCTGCGCACCCGCTACCCCGAGGCCAACATTGTGGCCGTCGACTACGACCCGGGTGCCTCCGAGGTCAACCAGCTCAACCGCATCAAGCTGATGCTGGCCACCGCCCTGCAGGACCCGCAGGCACGCGACGGCGACGTCCTGCAGCTCGTGGACGCCGAAGAACCCGCGTCATGCGGCGGGTCCGGTTCGGTCATGCTCGGCATGCCGACGATCCCGAGCAGGCGGGCGGCCTTCCGCTGACTCAGCCGAGACGCTGAGAGGGGGACGGAGCTGGCAGGCTCCGTCCCCCTTCGCGTGCACACCTCCTCGTGCGCACTGTCCCCGGCCTCGTCCGATGTTTACGGCGCGGGCATGACCCCGCGACCGATCTCAAACCCAGCCGGCGCCCAGCCCGTCCCGTACGACAGGCGCACCGACACCTCGCGCATGCCCGAGGTCGGCCATGCCACCGGGAGGAACCCCGTCTCCCCGGGCGCGACGTCCAGGAACGCCGGGTACTCCCACGTGACGGCTCCATCCTCGATGACACGGCACAGGAACTCCAGGTCGGACGTCGGCGTGAAGGTCATGTGATTGCGAACCGTCACCCCCGAATACGAGGGCGCCACCGTCACCGGCGCGTAGTGCAGCTCCTCGGCGCGCACCTCGCTCAGCAGCGGGAAGTCCGTGTCCGCGTATTCCGGGCGCGTCGGATCCAGCGCGCGGGCGGTGCGGATCTCCTCGTCCGCCTCGCCCACGTTCCACGCGATCACGCTCGGGTGCGCGCGATCCCGGCGGATCATCGCCTCGATCGCCTCGTCGCGCGCGACTCCGGGCTCGTACATCGTCGACGCCCGGCCAATGATGTACAGGCCGTACAGGTCCGCCAATTCGTAGAAGCGCGCGTGCGCGGGCCCCTGCTCGATCGCAACCGCGTTCACGCCGTGGCGCTTGCACCACACGATGTCCTCGACCATGTCCTGCAGGCCCACCGCGAGCCCAGTGGGACCATCGCACTCGTTGCGGCGCACGCCGCGCAGCGTCAGCGGGCGGCCGCCCAGGCGCAAGCCCTCGGGGGTCGCCGTCAGATCCCGAAAGCCCACCTGCAGGGCGATCGTGTCCTGCGTGCCCGCCTCCTCGTCGCTCAGTGTCACGACCAGCGTGTACAGCACCGGCTCCTCCGCACTCCACGGAAGCACGTCCAAGCCGCTCGCCTCCAGCACCTCGCCGGCGGGCGCGCTCGCGGACCATATCTCCTGCTGCTCTGCTTCACCAAGCAGTGCCGCGCGCACGCTCGAGTTGTTCGACTCCGCCGAGGTCTCGATGCGCAGCCGCACGCTCCCATTCCTGCCGTCGTGCGAGGCCTGCGGGATCACGTCGATGAGGTGCGCGGGCGGGCGAGCCTCGAGCGAGACCTCGCGGAAGAGGCCGTGGCAGCACGCCGGAGAATCCATGAGAAGCACGGCGATCGCGTGGGTGTGCGTCGGCTGCAGCGCGTCCGTCACGTCGAAGGCGGTGGGGATGAAACCGTCCGCGCAAAAGCCCACGAACGTTCCGTCGACCCACGCGTACAGGGGACCCGTGAAACCACCGAAGGTCAGCGTCATGGTCCAGCCGCGCTCTGCCGCATCCTTGAGGGGCGCGTCAAGGATGAACTCACGGCGCAGGATCGAGGCGCGCACCCGGTCCGGGCCCCCCTCCTCGTCCAGCCTGCGGGCCTCTTCCTCTCGGCGCACCCATGCGCCGTCCATCTCCAGCACGCCGGGCACCGACGTCGCCTCGAAATCACGCTGAAGGGGAGTGCGCTTGATCAACTCGGCGGGAGTGCCAGACGCACCCGTGACCTGCCAGGTGCTGGACAGCATTTGAAGCGGCCTGCGCGACCTCCACGTCGAGTGCACCGTCAGGCGGTTCACCGACGCCCCCGGGTCCCGCAGCCATGCAACGTCTGGTTCCGGGATGTGCTTCATGTAATAAAAGTACCATTTAATGATTGGTCATGAAATGGCAATATTTTCGAAATGTGGGCAAATGTGCCTTGACATGCGGAATATCTACGGGTGACAAGTGGGACGGAGACCACATCGTGGGATTTATGGTCACGTGGATGGACATAAACCCCGTTCCCGGGAGGTGACGCGCGGGCATAATGAACCCCGGCCTCGTCCCTGAGAGGAGGAACGAGGCCGGGGCTGATGCGTAGCGGGGGTATCCCGCGCGCTTAGTGCATGCTTACTTCGCGGCGGACTCGCGATCCGAGTCGCGCGTGATCTTACGGGCGAAGCGGTAGAGCAGCCACGTCGCGCCCGCGAAGAACACGAGGCCCAGCACGTTCGCGATCGGTGTGAAGCCATCGCCGATGAATGGCAGCGCCAGCGGCGACTCCGAGCCCGTCGCGCCCGCGATGCCTGCGTAGACGACGCCGAACAGGGACTCGCCCACGATCAGGCCGGTCGCAGCCAGCGTGCCGAAGCGCTTCGCGCGCTCCACGTCCGCCTGCTTATCAGCCCACCTGTTGTACAGGAAGCCAACGAGCGCACCGATCGGGATCAGGACCGTCAGGGAAGCGGGCAGGTAAATGCCCATGCCGACAGCCAGCGGGGGCAGGGCGAGCTTGCCCTTCGATGCGGGGCGCAGGATCTCGTCAATGATGATGACGACAACGCCGATCGCAGCGCCGATACCCAGGAGCTTCCAGTCGATGCCGCCGCCGAGCACACCCTTGGCGAGCGAGGAAATCAGCGAGGCCTGCGGGGCCGCCAGCGCGTCCGGTCCGGCGCCAGGAGCGCCCTGGAAGCCGAAGGAGTTCTGCATGAGCTCCAGGACCGGGGGAATGATCAGCGCGCCGAAGACGACGCCGATAACCAGGGCGACCTGCTGCTTCCACGGGGTTGCGCCCACCAGCTGGCCCGTCTTGAGGTCCTGCAGGTTGTCGTTTGCGATCGTCGCAATGCAGAAGACGATGGCCGAGGTGAAGAGCGTGTAGGCGATGAGCGCCGTGTTCTCTTCCGTGGTCGAGCCGCGGCCGTGCACCGCCAGGATGACGACCGCAGTGATGACGACGACCAGCAGGCCGACACCGGAGACCGGCGAGTTCGACGAGCCGATCAGGCCGGCCATGTAACCGCAGACCGCCGCAACCAGCAGGCCGGCGAGCAGAATAAAGAGAACCGAAATGGCGATCAGAACAGCCGTATTGTGCTCGATCTGCGTGCCGCGCATGAACCACCACAGCAGGCCGGCGATCGGAATCATGGCCACGAAGATGGAGACGATGACCCACTTGCCGGGAATGTCCTGCTCGGTGCGGTCGACCTGCGCGCCGTCCTCCTTTGTGCCGCGCGAGGCGCGCAGCGACTCGGACATGCCGCGGGCGATCGGGCCCATGATCTTGATGAGCGTCCAGATGGCGGCGACCGCCATGACGCCCGCGCCGATGAAACGCACGTCCGACTTGAACACCGTGGACAGGGCTGAGGTCAGGTCCTCGGCGCCCTCCAGCTGGCCGTTCGCGTACAGGGGCAGCAGAACGCCGTAGGAGGTGACCATGCCGATCAGCATCGCGATGCCGACCGTCATGCCGACCAGGTGGCCCACGCCGATCAGGGCGAGGGACAGGGAGGTGGAAATCATCGTGCCCGTCGAGCCAATCCTGAAGGCCGTGCCAACCTCGGAGGCCACAACCTTCATGTAGCCCAGAAGCGCCATCGCGGCCGAGGCCAGGGCGCCCCAGGTGATCGCCAGGAGGCCGCGCTTGTTGTCCTCGCCCGCATCCTGGGCGTCGCCGACCTTCAGAATCTCAGCGCCTGCCACGCCCTCCGGGTAAGGCAGGTCCGAGCCGGTCACGAGCGCGCGGCGCAGGGGGATCGAGTACATGACGCCCAGCGCACCGCCGACCGCACACACGAACATGGTCTCCCAGTAGGGGAAGCCGCTCCACCAGCCGACAATCACGAGGCCGGGCAGGACGAAGATGACCGCCGACAGGGTGCCGGCCGCCGAGGCGATGGTCTGGACGATGTTGTTCTCCTGGACCGTGTGGTCGCCCCAGAAGCGCAGAACCGCCATCGAGATGACGGCTGCCGGGATCGACGTTGCAAACGTCAAGCCGACCTTCAGACCCAGGTAGACGTTCGCGGCCGTGAACAGCAGCGTAATAATGCCGCCGAGGATGATGCCGCGGAGGGTCAGTTCTTTGAGCGACGTTTGCTTCGTCGCGTTTGGCGCAGACACGAAAAATCCTTTCGCTGCCTTGAATAGATACCCTGCAAGAGTAGTGCATTTATGAGTGGTCGTGAATGGTATGCGGTTACTTCATCTCGTTTTCAATCAATCTAAACGGTGAGGTCGTGTCTGTTTCATGTGCGGTGTGTGATCCTGTGGCTGTGTGGCCCTGGTTGTCGGTTGTGGTGTGGCCCTGCTTCTGGACTGCTGTGTGGCCCTGCTTTCAGGCTGCGGTGTGGCCCTGCTCCCAGCACGCCCGGTCGATTTGCGCGCGCGGGGGGAGGGTGTAGTAGAGTATCCGGGTAAGGTAGCGTGTCCGAGCGGCCGAAGGTGCAGCACTCGAAATGCTGTGTGGTGTCACAGCCACCCTGGGTTCAAATCCCAGCGCTACCGCCACTGCCGCCCGGCCCCATTGGGGCCGGGCGGTTTTGTTATGCCTAGCTGGCGTGCCGTGTGGCTGTGTGGCTGTGTGGCCCCACGGGTGTTCCGGGCGCCGGAGGGCCCGG
>NZ_ALCB01000068.1:0-69885 GCF_000282935.1 Actinomyces sp. ICM39 | reverse complement strand
CAGTTGGTTCGGGCCCACCCCTATGCCGACCCTCCAGATCGAGCGACTGCACCAGTCATCGCATCCCCAAGGATCTGTGATGGCCAGGCTCTTTGCAGGGGATCCGGCTACAGCACGGCGACCTCCGTCAGCACCTGGCGGATTGGCTCCGGCAACGGATCTGAATAATCAAGGAGAGCTTCCAACTGTCGGCAGGTACGAGGCCCAACGAGCGCGGCACTCACGCCGGGGAAGTCGCGTACCCACGCCAACGCAACGTCGCCGGTCGAGCGCTCCAGACCTGCACCCGCGCGCGATGCCGCCTCGATAACGGTGCGTGCCTGTCCCCCCAGATAGGGTTCGACCATGTGACGCAAATGCGGTGATGCTGCACGCGAATCCGCTGGAGTGGTGTGACGATATTTGCCGGTCAGCGCGCCTCCCGCCAGAGCCGAAGCAGCGATGACGCCGACGCCTCTGTTCGACAGCTCTGCAACTGTCTGCGCCGCGGAGGTATTCGCCAGTGAGAACGCTACCTCAACGACCGAGATGGGAGCGGAGGCGCCCAATACACCGCGCGTCACGGCCTCGGCGAGTTCCCATTCGGATGCGCGCGATAATCCCACGTAACGAGCACGGCCGGTGCGGTAAGCCAGCGTCGCCGCCTCGAGCGTCTCCTCGAGTGGGACTTCCGGACGCGGCTCGACGAGCCACATATCGACGTAATCCGTGTCGAGCCGGGCGAGCGCGTCATCAAGGCTCCGCAGAAGATCTCCACGGCCCGCGGCGCTCACCCACGCACCTTCCCCGGCGCGCCGCACTGCGCCTCGCCACGCGACAGCGACGCGGTGGCGACCAACAGTCGACAGAGCATCTGAGAGGACGTCAACGGCAATTCCGTCACCGTGAGCGGGCGAGCACTCGACCAGGTTTCCGCCAGCATCGACGAAAGTCTTGAGCATGTCGTGGGCTTCGGGCCCATCGGTATCGCGCCCCCACGTCAGGGTGCCCAATCCGAGCGCGGACACGTACAGCCCGCTATGTCCACATTGCTTCAGTTCCATGCTTCTAGCCTAGCCGAGTGCGCGCCAGCCACTGCGCGTGTTGCGGCGGCATCGGCGGAGTGGTCCCACCGAATACCGGGCACAGCGAACGTACGCCGCACCAGTTGCACAGCGGATTTTTGCGCGGCGCAAACGAATCCTGCTCAATATCGCGTTCAATACGATCCCACAGCTGATCGATCTGGCGCTCAAAATCATGGATTTCTTCGGCCGTCGGGTCCAGCGTGATCACTTGCCCAGCTCGCAAGTAGACCAACTGCATGCGTGAGGGTAATACCTGTGTGCGCGCAAGCAGCAGAGCGTAGAAACGCATTTGATAGAGCGCCTCGCCGACATAGCGTGGACCGGGTGCCTTCCCAGTCTTATAGTCCACGACGCGCAGACGGCCGTCGGGTGCCTGATCGACGCGGTCGATGAAGCCCAGCAGCCGCACCCCGCGCTCGGTCGTTGTCGTCACCCGCTGCTCACGCGCCGCCGGTGCAATCCACTGGGGTGCCTCGATTGCGAAGTATCCATCGATGAGTGATCGCGCATCGTCAAGCCACGCCTGCAGGTCTGTTTCGTCGGAGAACAGGCGCGAGACCTCTGGATTCTTTGTCGCCAACGCCTCATACTGCGGCGTCACCTGCGCGCGCGCATTCTCGCGGGTGCGCTCCTGCGGCTCGAGGGCGAACAGCTCCTCCAGAACCGCGTGCACGACTGTCCCCAGAGCTTTCGCGCGGGTCTCCGGCTCCCGGTAGCCGTCGAGGACATGAAGACGGTACTGGAGCGGGCAACGCTCGTATTCTTTGGCACGCGACGCGGATAGCGCGGGTTCCCACGTGCGGGCGTCAGGCGAGGGGACGATCAGCTCTGTCATGAATACCACGCTAACCCCTACAGCCCTCATCTGTGTCCTGCCATGGGCGCAGCTGGGAGCAAGCGGTATCCTTTACGTAATGTCTATTCAGCGTAATACTTCGATGTCGGCCGCCGATTTTGGCCAGCCCACCCGCCGAGGCCTCCTTTCTGAGGGCGACCGCGTTCAGGTCCGCGACCCCAAGGGACGCTTTCACCAAGTGATTCTCGTCAGCGGCGGTCGGTTCCAGTCCAACCGCGGCGGATTTAACCATAACGACGTCATTGGGCGTCCCGACGGCCAGGTGATCGTCACGGAAGAAGGCCGCCAGTTCCAGATCCTGCGTCCGCTCCAGGTCGACTACGTCATGTCGATGCCCCGTGGCGCCGCGGTCGTCTATCCGAAGGATGCCGGCGTTATCACCCACATGGGTGACATCTTCCCCGGCGCAACTGTCGTCGAGGCAGGTGCTGGCTCGGGTGCCCTGTCCATGGCGCTCCTCGATGCGGTTGGCCCGCAGGGCCGTCTCATCTCCGTCGAACGTCGCCAGGATTTTGCCGACATTGCCGCAGCCAACGTCGACCTGTGGTTTGGTCGCCGTCATCCCGCGTGGGATCTGCGTGTCGGCGACGTCGACGAGGTGCTGTGGTCTGCCGAGGTAGGCAGCGTTGATCGCATCGTGCTGGACATGCTGGCTCCCTGGGAGAACATCGAGGCGGTCACGCACGCACTCATCCCCGGCGGCGTCCTTGTCTGCTACGTCGCCACCGTCACGCAGATGTCGCGCCTCGTTGAGGACCTGCGTGCCTCCGAGCGCTTCACTGATCCCATCGCGTGGGAGGATATGCGCCGCGAATGGCACCTCGACGGTCTCGCCGTGCGCCCCGAGCACCGGATGGTCGCTCACACCGGATTCCTCGTCATCACTCGTCTCCTCGCACCCGGCGTCACGCCCCAGGAACGTTCGACGCGTCCGGCGAAGGCTGCGGAAGGCCAAGGCGGTGCGTGGGATGATGAGCAGGAATGGTCCCTCGAAAAGGTCGGTCAGCGCGTGAACTCCGAGAAGAAGGTGCGCAAGGTGCGCCGCGACGTCGTTGCCCAGGCAGATACCTGGGCGTCGGAAGGACGCGAGGCGCAGACCGATGAATGAGACTAATGATCGCGCGGCTCTCGAACGGCGCCTGGTCTCGCTCGAAGAAAAGAACGGCCGTCTAACCAGCGCTTTGACGACGGCTCGTACCGAGCTCATTCGTCTGCAGGGCGAGCTCGCGGACGTCTCACGTCCGCCGCAGACTCTCGCAACGTTCGTGCGGGCATTCCCCACCGCGCGTCAGATTGAGGTCGTATCGGGCGGCAAGCGCATGCGCGTCGCGGTCTCTCCCAAGCTTGATGTGACAGACCTGTCCTATGGACAGTGGGTCCGCCTCGACGACACGTCGATCGCCGTCGCTGGCGATGATTTTCCGCGCAGCGGACAGGTCGTGTCCGTCTTGGAGCTGGTCGGTACCGACCGTGTGCTCGTTGCGACGGAAGGCGGTGCTGAGACCCTGCTGGAGCTTGCCGGTCCGCTGCGTCACGGTAACCTGCGTCCCGGCGATTCTCTCGTCGTGGATGCGCGCGCTGGTATCGCATTCGAGCGAATCGTGCGGGAGGACGTCGAGCAGCTCCTCACCCCCGAGGTTCCCGACGTTACCTACGAGGACATTGGCGGCCTCGACGAACAGATCGCACAGGTGCGCGACTCGATCGAGATGCCCTTCAATCATCCGGAGCTCTACCGTCAGTTTGGTCTGCGTCCCCCCAAAGGCATTCTCCTGTACGGGCCTCCCGGCTCGGGCAAGACCCTCATCGCAAAGGCCGTCGCGAACTCGCTGTCCAAACGCGGGGGAGCATCGACGTTCTTCCTGTCCATCAAGGGACCCGAACTGCTCAACAAGTTCGTCGGTGAGACCGAGCGTCAGATCCGCGCGATCTTCGCTCGTGCGCGCACACTGGCAGCCGGTGACACTCCCGTCGTCATTTTCTTCGATGAGATGGAAGCCCTGTTCCGCACGCGTGGTACGGGCGTGTCCTCAGACGTCGAAACGATGATTGTTCCGCAGCTGCTCGCCGAGATGGACGGCGTCGAATCCCTCGACAACGTCGTGATTATCGGCGCCTCCAACCGCGCGGACATGATCGACCCGGCCGTGTTGCGCCCAGGGCGCCTCGACGTGCGCATCCGTGTCGATCGTCCTGACCGCGCAGGTGCCCTCGATATCTTCTCGAAGTACCTCACCCCGCAGGTGCCGATTCACGCGTCGGAAATCGAGCGTTTCGGCGGTATTGACGAGGCCGTGGCTGGGATGAGCGTACGCGCGGTCGACGCGCTCTACGCCCGCAACGAGACGACGGCGCTGTTCCTTGCGACCCTCGTGAACGGCGACCACAAGCGGATCTACCTCTCCGACCTTGTCTCCGGCGCTCTGATCGCAGGCATTGTCGAGCGCGCCAAGAAGTACGCGATCAAGGATGCTCTGACGGGCGTGTCGTCGGGTTTGAGCATGGAGCACCTGCTGCGCGGTGTCCATGAGGAAATGAACGAGTCGCTGGAGCTCGCGGCCACCTCGTCGCCCGAAGACTGGGCGCGCACCAGCGGCCTGGCTCCCGAGATTGTTAGCGTAAAGCCGATTGGAACGGTGAAATGAGCAGCGAACGCATTATCGGTACCGAGACCGAATACGGTGTCTATCGTCCCGGCGATGCATGGGCGAATCCCATCGCTCTATCGACGAAGGTCGTGACCACCTACGGCGACATCAGCCGCCTCGGCACACCCGCCGAGGGCGCCGGTGTCGTGCGCTGGGATTACACGGGGGAGGACCCCCTCAACGATCTGCGTGGCATGCGTATGTCCCGCGCCGCAGCGGACCCGTCGCTGCTCACCGATGACCCCTACCATCTTGCACCCTCGGGCGGATCCGAGCGGGTCGCTCGCCCCACCGCCGAGGAGCTCGCACTTCCGGCGGCGACGACAGCGGTTTTGACGAACGGCGCACGCCTGTACGTTGATCACGCTCATCCCGAGTATTCCGCACCAGAAACGCTCGGAGCACGCGATGCGCTTGTGTGGGATCGCGCGGGTGAAGTCATCGCTCAGCGCGTCATGGCGCGTCTTGAGGAGCAGGGCGAAGAACCCATCGTTCTCGTCAAGAACAACACCGACGGTAAGGGCGCGGCCTACGGCACACACGAGAACTATCAGATGCCGCGTATCACCGATCTCGACGCTATCGTCCGTGGCCTCACGCCCTTCATGGTGACCCGCCCGGTCATCTGCGGCGCTGGCCGTGTCGGTCTTGGCCAAAAGAGCGAAGTTCCCGGCTTCCAGATGTCGCAGCGCGCAGACTTTGTCGAAAACGAGGTCGGACTGGAGACAACGTTCAACCGCCCGATCATCAACACCCGCGACGAGCCGCATGCGAATCCAGCACAGTTCCGCCGCTTGCACGTGATCGGCGGCGACGGCAACATGTTCGACGTATCCGCCTTCCTGCGTTTCGGTACAACGTCGCTCGTTCTGTGGGCGATCGAGCAGGGCACCGACCTGCGCTGGGATTCACTGGTGATGGACGATCCGGTTCAGGAGAACTGGAATGTCTCCCATCACCCGGACCTCGACTACAAAGTGACCACTGCTGGGGGCGCGTACACGGCGGCCGAGCTTCAGCAGATCTACCTCGACCTCGTTGTGGATACCTTCGAGGAGACGGGAACGACGCCCACAGCAGCGGATCAGGAGATTCTCACCCTGTGGCAATCCGTCCTCGACCGCATGCGCGCCGACCTCTTCTCGGTTGCGAGTGACGTCGAGTGGGTGGGCAAGTACCAGCTCATCAAGCGCCAGAAGGAACGCGCCGGACTCGAGTGGAACGACCCGCGTCTGGCCGCCATCGACCTGCAGTGGGCAGACTTGCGTCCCAGCCACGGCCTCGTCTACCGCCTCGCCGCAGCGGGTATGGTGACGCGCCTCGTCTCCGATGAGGAAGTGGAGCGCGCAGCCGACGTTGCTCCAACTAACACGCGTGCCCATGTGCGCGGCTGGGCGGTCGCTAGCCGCCCCGACCTCGTGAAGGCCTCGTGGTCATCCCTCGTCTTTGATCCCGGCGAAGGGGATCTCATCCGTTTCCCGATCGCCGACGCACGCGACACATCGACCCGATGAACGCAGAAAGAAAGTAGGAAGAACTATGTCGAATCAGATTTTTGCCGGAGGTCCCACCCCCGAAGACGACGTCACCGAGACCGCGGGGCAGGTTCAGGCGCGTACCTCGTCGATCGATTCTCTCCTGGACGAGATCGACTCTGTCCTCGAGACCAACGCCGAAGCTTTCGTGCAGGGATTCGTGCAGAAGGGTGGCCAGTGACGTGAGGCGTCGAGTTTTCGGCATCGAGACGGAGTACGGGCTGACGGCCGCGTCCCCCAGCGGTGCCAAGCCGATGGATGCCGAGCACGCTGCGCGTCAGCTCTTCGAGCCGCTCCTGCACCAGGGACGTTCGTCGAATCTCTTCCTGCGTAACGGTGGCCGCCTGTATCTTGATGTGGGCGCGCACCCCGAGTACGCGACCGCTGAGTGTGATCGTCTGGAAGACATGCTCGAGCAGGATCGAGCGGGTTCGAACATGCTCGCCGACCTGGCAACCCAGGCCGACGAGGCCTTGTCAGAGCTCGGCACGGATCTGCGTCTGCATCTCTTCCGTAACAACCTGGATTCGCAGGGCAACTCCTACGGCTGCCACGAAAACTATCTCCTGCACCGACGCCGCGACTTTCGCCATGTCGCAGACGCCCTCGTCGCGTTCTTCGTGACCCGTCAGATCCTGGTGGGCAACGGCTGGATCAACACCGCTGCGGCTGCTCCACGTCTACAGTTCTCCCAGCGCGCCGATCAGATGTGGGATGCCGTCTCGTCCGCGACGACACGCTCGCGCCCCATCATCAACACCCGCGACGAGGCACTGGCTGACTCCGGTGCATATCGCCGCATGCACGTGATCGTCGGCGACACGAACGTCGCCGAACCCACCACCGTCTTGAAGGTCGGCATGACGGAGCTCCTCATCCACGCGATCGAGGATGGACTTCAGATTGAAGACCTGGCCCTTGCCGATCCTATGCGTGCCATCCGGGAGATCAACGCAGACCTGACAGGATCGGCCACCATTGAACTAGCAAACGGACGGATGACGACCGCCGTGGCCATGCAGCGCGAGATCCGCGAGCGCGTGCTCACGCGGATTCCCGTCGCTGACCTTGACCCCATGCGCGCCTACGTCGTCGATCTGTGGGGCAGGGGAGTGGATGCGATTTCCAGCGGTGACTGGAGTGGTGTGGACACGGAGCTCGACATCGCCATCAAGCGCAAGCTGCTCACGTCCTATTGCGCACGCAGCGGAGCGACCCTGGCCGATCCTCGCGTGGCTCGACTCGAGTTGTCGTACTCGGAGATCACGGCGGATGGCCTGCGCGAGCGGATGGAAAACGCCGGCCTCATGCGACGCCTGACGAGCGTCGAAGGTGTTCGCCGGGCGCAAACTCACGCACCGGCGACAACCCGCGCGAGCTTGCGTGGACGCATTATCGCTGCCGCTGAGGATGCGCGTGCCGATCTGAGCGTCGACTGGGTCCACGTGCGTCTCGACGAATCGCAGACAATTCCGCTGTCCCTGCAGGATCCGTTGGCCACCAGCGACCCGCGGGTTGATGCCCTCATCGCGCAGATCGACGCGTCGTCTCCTACGATTCCCGCATGAGCACCGAGTCCTCGTCCTCCGATTCGCCCAGCACGCGTCGCGTGAAGGGGTCGTCGCAGCGCGCCGCTGCGAGGGCGTCACGCTCGCGGGGGTCCTCTCGCGGCGGTCTGTTCCTGCGCATCGCCCTGGCTCTCGTCCTACTCCTCGTTGGTGGTGGCCTCACGTGGTGGGCATTGAAGCCTGCGCCGACCGACGAAGCAGCTCTGACTCCCGAGGCTGCGGCACAGTCGACGACGCTTCCGCTCTTTGACCGTGTCGCCGTGTCTGGTCGTGTGGGGGCTACCCCCACGATCGACATTAAGGCACCAGTGGAGATCGACGGTTTCAAGGCTCGCGTCATCGAAGAGGGTAGCGGGCGAGAGATCACCGAAGGCTCTCCCGTCCTCGTCGCCATCACGGCGTTCGATGCTAGCAGCGGACGCATGCTCTCCGAGTCCGGCCGTCCTCAGATGAGCCTCGGCATCGTCGGCTCTGATGAGATCAATTCGGACCTTGCCATGCTGGTCACCGGCAAGCGCGAGGGATCGCGAATCCTCGCGTTCCGCACCATTACGATGGGTGATGGCTCGCCCAATGCGATGGAGATAGATGTCGTCGACATTCTGCCTTCAATCGCCACAGGTACGTCGGTCGATGCCACCGTCGGTCCCATGAGCGTCGAGATGAGCCCGGAAGGGCCGCTCATTAGCCATATCTCAACGCTGCCCGGCGGCGTCACAACCCAGGCTCTGATCAAGGGTGACGGCGTCCAGGTCCACGAGGGTGACCGTGTCGTCGCACAATTTACCGTTGTCGGTTGGACAGATGGCGTCGTTCGTGTGTCCACCTGGGAGACGGGCGTGCCCGCCGTCGTCAACCTCAACACGGCGATGAAGGGCCTTGCGAACGCACTCGTCGATCAGAAGGTTGGATCACGCCTGGCGATCACGATTCCGCCGGATCTCGCGGCTGGCGATGACACGCTCTGCGTCGTTATCGATATTCTCGGCACCGAACCGGGCAGCGCTCCGACGGGGGATAACGCTTCGCAGTCCTGATCGTTCACCCCGTGAGAGCCGACGGGCGTGTGCATTGCGGCGTGTGGGACACTGGGAAGCATGCTGAGATGGATGACCGCCGGAGAATCGCACGGACCCGCACTGATCGCCACGATTGAGGGGCTTCCCTCCGGCTTGCATGTGACGACGGAGGACCTGCGCCGTGGCCTCGCGCGCCGCCGCCTCGGGTATGGCCGTGGCGCGCGCCAGAAGTTCGAGGCCGACGAGGTTTCGATTCTCGCTGGCGTCCGTCACGGGGTGACCACGGGAGCGCCGGTCGCGATTCGTATCGGTAATTCCGAATGGCCCAAGTGGGAAACGGTCATGAGTGCGGATCCCGTCGATCCTTCCGCTCTGCTCATCGATGCTGGAACGGGCGACGAACGCGAAATCGCACGAAATCGACCGCTGACAAGGCCCCGTCCCGGTCACGCGGATCTGGCCGGCATGCTGTCCTACGACCTGCCCGAGGCTCGCCCCGTCCTTGAGCGCGCGAGCGCACGTGAGACTGCCGCGCGCGTCGCGCTCGGTGTGCTCGCCGAAGCTCTCCTGGAGCAGGTTGCCGGCGTTCGTCTCGTGTCCCACGTCGTCTCCGTCGGGGCCCAGCGCACTGTGGCCTCGTTGACGCCTACTCCCGCGGACGAGGTGGCGCTGTCCGAGGCCTCGATGCGCACACTCGATCCGGAGGATAACGCCCGCTTCGAGGCAGCCGTCGACGCTGCCAAGCAGGCGGGCGACACGATCGGCGGCGTCGCCGAAGTGATTGCGTACGACGTTCCCATCGGCTTGGGTACTCACGTGACCGCGCGCGAGCGCCTCGACGCGCGGCTGGCCGCCGCACTCATGTCGATTCAGTCCGTCAAGGGCGTTGAGATCGGGGATGGTTTCGCGCAGGCCGCTCTGCTCGGCTCCGCGGCTCACGACGAGATCGTGCGGGGCGAGGATGGCCACCTGACCCGCACCTCCAACCACGCCGGAGGCATCGAAGGGGGGACGTCCAACGGCGCGCCGATCGTCGCGCGCGCTGCATTTAAGCCGATCTCGACGGTTCCGCACGCGCTGCGCAGCGTCGACCTTGCAACGGGTGAGGAAGCCGTGGGCCTGCACCAGCGCTCCGACACCTGCCAGGTCGTGCCCGGCGCCGTCATCGCCGAGGCCGAGGTGGCCCTCGTGCTCGCGGACGCTCTGTCTGATCACGCGGGTGGCCGATCGGTTGGTGAGATGCGCAGGAATCTCGAGGCGTATCTCGCGGTGGTGGGGGAGCGCGCATGAGTGCTCAGGGCCCCGTCGTCCTCGTGGGTTTGCCCGGTGCGGGCAAGTCCAAGGTTGGGCGCTTGCTTGCCGAGCGGTTGGGCGTTGACCACATCGATACAGACGCCCTCGTCGTTGAGCGCGAAGGCCGTCCGATCGCTGATATTTTCGCCACCGACGGAGAAGCAGCTTTCCGCGTGATGGAGACCAAAGCGGTCGCCGAGGCCCTCACGCACGAGGCCGTCGTCTCGTTGGGTGGGGGAGCTGCAGCAACTCCCGCCGTTCGGAACCTTCTGTCCGGGCGCACCGTCGTCTACATTGACGCGCCCCATGATGAGCTCGTTCGTCGCACGGCCTCGAAGACGCATCGGCCGTTGCTGGCCCAGGATCCGTCCGGGACCCTCGCGCGCCTGCGCACCGAGCGCGAGCCTCACTACCGATCCGTCGCCACCATCGTCGTCGAGTCGGGGCCCGGTCCCGTCGACGACGTCGTCACCGCCATCGCCCAGCAATTGGAGCACGCATGAGCACGATTATCCGCGTCACCGGAGAACACCCTTCAACTATTACCGTCGGACACGGGCTCGGCTTCGAGCCGATTCGTGAGGCGCTCGATGAGGCCGCGACCAAGGCACTCATCATTCACGCGCGTCCCCTCGCTCACCGTGCCGAAGCCCTGGCGCAGTACCTGCGTGAACAGGGGATTGAGGCCTCAACTGCCGACCACCCCGATGCCGAGGCCGGCAAATCGATCGAGGTCGTCGCCTCCCTGTGGGACGAGTGCGGTCGTCTTCAGCTCGGGCGTAAAGACGCGATCATCGCCATGGGCGGGGGCGCGACGACCGACATGGCCGGTTTCGTCGCCGCCACATGGCTGAGGGGCATCACGCTCATCAATGTTCCGACGACGCTGCTCGCTATGGTCGACGCAGCCGTTGGTGGTAAGACGGGAATCAACACATCCGTCGGAAAGAACCTCGTCGGTTCGTTCTATCCGGCAACCTCGGTGGTTGCCGATATGGATCTTCTTGAGAGCCTGCCCGCACCCGACCTGGCGGCTGGTGCAGCCGAGGTCATCAAGTGCGGTTTCATCGCGGACCCGGAGATCCTGCGCATCGTCGAGGAGACGGAACCGAGCGAGCTTCTGCGATCGAACAGCCCGCAGCTCGCTGAGATCACCACCCGCGCTATCGCCGTCAAGGCCCGCGTCGTGTCGGCCGATCTGACTGAGGGTGGCCTACGCGAAATCCTCAACTACGGACACACGCTCGCGCACGCCATCGAGCGCGCGAACGACTACACCTGGCGCCATGGTGATGCGGTGGCCGTCGGCTGCTGCTTCGCGGCGCGTCTGGCTCAAGCCCGGGGGCTGCTGAGCGCTGACGATGTTGCTCGCCACGACCAGCTTTTCTCACGTGTCGGGTTGCCGACGCGCTACGGGGGAAGCACTCTCGACGAGCTCACCCACATCATGCTCTCCGACAAGAAGGTACGGCGCGGAATCCTGCGCTTCGTCCTCCTTGAGGGCATCGCACACCCAGCGACAGTCTCCGTCGATCCGCAGGAGCTGCAGGCCCCCGCCTCGCAGATTGGCATACGCGCATGAGCCTCATCGTGCTCATCGGAGTGACCGGAGCCGGCAAAACTACCGTTGGACGCGAGCTTTCCCGCCGCCACCAACTGCCACTCTACGAAGTGGACGAGGCTGTCGAGGAACGCCTGGGCGCACCTATGCGCACGCTCGTTGTCGGACGCGATCCGCGCTTGGCCACCACAGCACGCGAAGAAGCCGAGCGTCTCCTGCGCATCGACGAGGGCATTGTCACGCTTGGGGCCTCTCAGCCGCTCGACCCAGCCACTGCCTCGTCAATCAATCGGGCGCGCGCAGACGGCGCGGTCATCATCGAGCTCAGCGCCGATCTTTCCGCGGTATCACGCCGAGAAGGCCTCGGCGCTCCGCGCTCGGTCGGCCTGGGTGCACCCCGCGCTATGCTCACCCAGCTGATGAAACAAGCACGCGACGTATACGCCTCCGTGGCCGACACAACAGTGGATACGAGTGCCCGCACCCCGCAAGAAGTCGCGGATTTGGTCGCGCGCGCGTGTAAACTGACCCCTGATTACTGATTCCTTCACAAGTGAGGTACCCCTGTGGCAACGACCAATGATCTGAAGAACGGCCTGGTTATGGTCATCGACGGCCAGCTCTGGCAGGTTGTCGAATTCCAGCACGTGAAGCCCGGCAAGGGCCCGGCCTTCGTGCGCACCAAGATCAAGAACGTCCTGTCCGGCAAGACCGTCGACAAGACCTTCAACGCGGGCCTGAAGATCGAGACCGCGACCGTCGACCGTCGTGACATGACGTACCTGTACCAGGACGGCACCGACTACGTCTTCATGGATCAGTCCACCTACGAGCAGATCAATGTTCCCGCCGAGACCGTGGGCGACGCCCGCAACTTCATGGTCGAGAACCAGAATGTTATCGTCTCCCAGCACGACGGCACCGTCCTGTTCGTCGAGCTGCCCGCCACCGTCGTTCTGACGATCACGCACACGGAGCCCGGCCTGCAGGGCGACCGTTCTTCCGCCGGCACCAAGCCCGCGACGCTCGAGACCGGCTACGAGATCCAGGTTCCCCTCTTCATGGAGGAAGGCACCCGCGTCAAGGTTGACACCCGCGACGGCTCGTACTCGGGTCGCGTGACCGAGTAATGTCGAAGCAGCACCGCTTCACCTCGCGCACCAAGGCCCGCAAGCGCGCGGCCGACGTCGTTTACGAGGCCGACCAGCGCGGCATGGGATCCAATCCCGACGTTCTGCGCGACCTCCTGCGCGAGCGCCGCGTCATCACCGCGGCGCAGACTCCGCTCCCGGAGTTCTCGATCCAGATCATCGGGGGAGTGGCGGATAACCTGCGTCGCATCGACTCCTTCATCTCTGCGCATGCCCGCGTGCCCGGCCTGGATCGCATCGCCGCCGTCGACCTCGCGGTGATGCGCGTGGCGGTGTGGGAGATGCTCGAGAACGACGAGGTCTCGCCGATCATCGTCATCGACGAGGCAATTTCGATTGTTCGCTCGATCTCGACCGACACGTCGCCGTCGTTCGTGAACGCGGTTCTCGACGCGATCCGCAAGGATCTTGCGTCCCCCGCGTGGTCGCGTCGCAGCTCCGACGAAGAGGAAGCGCACGTTTCCGATGAGGCCGAGTCGTCGTCTGACGATGAGCTGCCCGCACAGGAAGCGCCCGCGCGCGCTCTGCCTGCTGGCGCCAAGCCGCTGGATGGCGGCAGCGTCGAAGACGAGCTCGACGAACTCCTCGAGGAGTACTGAGCGCTCGCTCCATATTGATGGGGAAGGCCGACTCTCATGCGAGAGTCGGCCTTCACCATGTCATGAGGCTTTGTCACAGAGACAGGCGAGTCGTTCGCACGTCCCAGAATTCGGGGCCGTCGACGATGACCTCAAAAGTCCACTCGCCGGGCAGCTGTGCGATCTGAGCAAGCAGCGGACGAGGCAGGTGCGGAGCGCGAATGATGAAGGACTCACCGGCGTTCATCGACTGGGCAGCGCCGAGCACAGCCGCGTGACGCAGACGGTGGGGGATGGCGGTCGCATCAATGGTCGGCACGGCAACATCGTGTTCACCGCAGCCACAGCCGCCACCGTGGACCTCGGGGTGGGGAAGCTGTTCGATCGTCATGTGTGGCCTTTCTATAGTGAAGTATCTGAGGCGCCATCGGCGCTCATTGAATTTTACCGGGTTTGCCCCTTTCATTGCAGCGCCAACAGGCCTACGTATCACTAACGAGGCCGAGATACCCGGTAGGGGTACTACTTATACCCCTACCAGGTATGGAACAATGCACACCCCGGGGTACCGCGTTGTTTTCTTCGCGCGCGCAATGTTGCACGACGACTTTGCCACGATCGCCTTCTGGCAACACCACGTGGTGTTTCACACGTGGAGGCGTCACACCGGCTCCTGCCGAGGGGCGTAGGATGGATGCACGACAGATCCTTTAATGACCGTCCCGTGAGGCGGGGAAGGAGTAAGCGTGGCCGAAGTGCACGCAGATCGCGCATCGCGCGGCAAAGAAGTATTGGGAGTTGGCGACGTCGCACGCTCCCTGACGCGCATCGCCTATGAGATCGTCGAACGAAACGGCGGCAGCGATAAATTGGTGATCGCTGGTATCCCCACTCGTGGCGCAACGTTGGCACGCCGCCTCGTCAATCGGATTCGGGAAGTCTCCGGCACCTACGCGGAACTCGCAATTATCGACACCACGATGTATCGCGACGACCTGGCCTCTCAGCCCCTGAGGGCTCCGAAAGAGACGCTGGTTCCACGCACCGGCATCAACGGCAAGACCGTCGTCCTCGTTGACGACGTGCTCTACACGGGGCGCACGATTAAAGCTGCGCTCGATGCTCTTACTCGTATCGGTCGCCCTGCGGCCGTTCAGCTCGCAGTCCTCGTCGACCGTGGCCACCGCGAGCTTCCGATTCGCCCGGACTACGTCGGCAAGAACCTGCCGACCTCCCGCGACGAAATCGTCACCATTCTGCTCGACGAAACAGACGGGCGCGATGGCGTCCTTCTGGGGAAAGGCCTGTAAACGATGAGCCTGAGCCATCTCATTTCGATCCGTGACTTGACGCGCGAGGAGGCGATTCTGATCCTCGACACGGCGGAGCAGATGGCCGCCACTCAGCGCCACGGCGTGAAGAAGCTTCCGACGCTTCAGGGCAAGACCGTCGTCAACCTCTTTTTCGAGGATTCGACGCGCACCCGCATCTCCTTTGAGACCGCCGCCAAGCGCCTGAGCGCCGACGTCATCAACTTCCAGTCCCGCGGCTCCTCGGTCTCCAAGGGTGAGTCCCTCAAGGACACCGCGCTCACACTGGAGGCCATGGGTGCGGACGCGGTCATCGTGCGCCACTCCTCGTCGGGCGCCGCACACCGTCTCGCGCACGCCGGCTGGATGAATCTGCCGGTCCTCAACGCGGGTGACGGCACCCACCAGCATCCGACGCAGGCGCTCCTCGACGCGATGACCCTGCGCCGCCACTACGCTCCGTCGCTCGGCGAGGATGGAACGCCCGCCCCCGGCTCCGGCCTCGACGGCGCACACGTCGTCATCGTCGGGGATGTTCTCCACTCGCGCGTGGCGCGCTCCAACGTCGATCTCCTGACGCTCCTGGGCGCCCGCGTCACCCTCGTGGCACCCCCGACGCTCCTGCCGATCGGGGTGGAGACCTGGAACTGCGACACCTCCTACAACTTTGACGAGGCCCTGGCGGCCAAGCCCGATGCGGTCATGATGCTGCGCGTGCAGCGCGAGCGCATGTCGAGCGCGGGCGGTGGTTTCTTCCCGTCGCCCGGCGCCTACCACGCGGAGTACGGCCTCACCCCGGCACGCTTCGCCACACTGGCGCCCAACGCCGTCGTCATGCATCCCGGCCCGATGAACCGAGGCCTCGAAATCTGCGCCGAGGCAGCCGACTCAGACCAATCTGTCATCGTCGAGCAGGTGTCGAACGGTGTGTGCATCCGCATGGCCGCCCTCTACCTGCTTCTCGCATCGGAAGGACACAGCAATGACTGAACAGACCCGTGACATCCTGATCACCGGCGCCTCGCTGCTCGGCGGCGAGCCCACCGACATTGCGCTGTCCGGTGGCACCATCGTCGCGATCGGCGCCGACGCCCGCAACGCCCTGCGTGACCCGCGCATCATCGACGCTGAGGGCCTCATCGCCCTGCCCGGCCTCGTCGACATCCACACCCACCTGCGCCAGCCCGGCGGGGAGGACGCCGAGACCGTCTTCACCGGCACCCGTGCGGCTGCAGTTGGCGGCTACACCGCTGTCCACGCAATGGCCAACACGACGCCCACGCAGGACACGGCAGCCATCGTCGACCAGGTGCTGCGCCTGGGCGTGGAGGCCGACTGGGTCGAGGTGCGTCCTGTCGGTGCCGTTACCAAGGGCCTTGAAGGTAAGCAGCTCGCCTCCCTCGGTTCGATGGCCCGTTCACGCTCGAAGGTTCGCGTCTTCTCCGACGACGGCAAGTGCGTGTCCGATCCCGTCCTCATGCGCCGCGCCCTCGAATACGTCAAGGGCTTCGGCGGCGTGATCGCCCAGCACAGCCAGGATCCGGCCCTTACCGAGGGCGCTCAGATGAACGAGTCGACGCTGTCCGGCGAGCTCGGTCTGGCCGGTTGGCCGGCCGTCGCCGAAGAGGCGATCATCGCCCGCGACATCCTGCTCGCCAAGCACGTCGGCTCGCGCCTGCACGTGTGTCACCTGTCGACCGCAGGTTCGGTTGACCTCGTGCGCTGGGGTAAGGCACAGGGCGTGGATATCACGGCCGAGGCCACGCCTCACCACCTGCTCCTCACCGAGCAGCTGGCCGCCACCTACGACCCGCTCTACAAGGTGAACCCGCCGCTGCGCCGGGCTGAGGACGTCGAGGCGGTGCGCGAAGGCCTCGCCGACGGCACGATCGACTGCATCGGCACCGATCACGCGCCCCACCCGCTGGAGATGAAGGACTGCGAGTGGCAGGCCGGCGCGTTCGGCATGACCGGCTTGGAGACTGCGCTGCCGATCATCATTGAGACGATGGTGAACACGGGCCGCATGGACTGGGCGGACGTTGCTCGCGTGATGTCGACGGTTCCCGCCCAGATCGGCCGCGTGGAATCGCAGGGCCAGGGCCTGGTCGTCGGTGCCCCCGCACACGTCACCCTCGTGGATGCAACGGTGCGCGTGACGGTTGACCCCGCCAAGCAGTGGACACGCTCCACGAACTGCCCCTTCCGCGGCATGGAACTGCCCGGACAGGTGCGCTACACGATCTACAACGGCGTCCCGACGGTCGTCGACGCCACCCCGATTGCCAAGGAGGACCGATGACCACGTCCGATATCGCTCTGCTCGTCCTGGAGGACGGCACCGTTTTCAAGGGCCGCGCATGGGGTGCGCAGGGCCGCACGCTCGGCGAGATCGTGTTCTCGACCGGCATGACGGGCTACCAGGAGACGCTCACCGACCCGTCGTACCACCGCCAGATCGTCGTGATGACGGCCCCGCACATCGGCAACACCGGTGTCAACGACGAGGATCCCGAATCCTCGCGCATCTGGGTCGCGGGCTTCGTCGTGCGCGACGCGGCCCGCCGCGCCTCCAACTGGCGCTCGCGCCGCGAGCTCGAGGACGAGCTGATCTCTCAGGGCATCGTCGGCATCGCGGACGTCGACACCCGTGCGATCACCCGCCACATCCGCGAGCGCGGAGCGATGCGCGCCGGCATTTTCTCGGGTGACGCGCTGCCCGTGGGCGCGCAGTACCTGGGGGACGAGGCCGTGGCCTCCCTCGTGCGTATCGTCGCCGAGTCGCCGGCAATGAGCGGCCAGGCGCTGGCCGCCGAGGTATCGACGGACGAGACCTACGTGGTAGAGCCCCTCGGCGACTTCGAGGGCAAGGAACCCATCGCGCGCGTCGTCGCTGTCGACCTGGGTATCAAGTCGCGCACGCCGTACCACCTGGCCGCGCGTGGCGCGCGCGTCTACGTGGTGCCCTCCACCGCGTCCTTCGCCGACATCGAGGCGCTCAAGCCGGACGGCGTCTTCTTCTCCAACGGCCCCGGTGATCCGTCGACGGCCGACCGCGAGATCGGAGTGCTGCGCGCGGTCCTCGACGCGGGTATTCCGTACTTCGGTATTTGTTTCGGTCACCAGCTCTTCGGTCGTGCGCTTGGCTACGGCACCTACAAGCTGGACTATGGTCACCGCGGCATCAACCAGCCGGTGCAGGACGTGGCCACGGGCCGCGTGGAGATCACCGCTCACAACCACGGCTTCGCCGTGGACGCACCGGTGGGGGAGCCTTCGGTCGCTCCCTTCGAGTCGGGCCGCTACGGGCGCGTCGAAGTCTCGCACGTCGGCCTCAATGACGGCGTCGTCGAGGGCCTGCGCGCCCTGGACATTCCTGCCTTCTCCGTTCAGTACCACCCCGAGGCAGCTGCGGGCCCGCACGACGGCGAGCTGCTCTTCGATCGCTTTATTTCCCTGATGACTGCCGCTAAGGAGACCCACTGATGCCCCGCAGGAACGATCTGTCGTCCGTCCTCGTCATCGGATCGGGCCCCATCGTCATCGGCCAGGCGTGCGAGTTCGACTACTCGGGCACACAGGCATGCCGCGTGCTGAAGGAGGAGGGCCTGCGCGTCATCCTCGTTAACTCCAACCCGGCCACCATCATGACCGACCCCGGCATCGCCGACGCCACCTATGTCGAGCCGATCACCCCGGAGGTCGTGGCCTCAATCATCGAGAAGGAGCGCCCCGACGCGCTGCTGCCCACGCTGGGCGGTCAGACGGCACTGAACACGGCCGTCGCGCTCTCCGAAATGGGCGTTCTTGAGCGTTTCAACGTCGAGCTGATCGGCGCATCCATCGACGCGATCCGCGCGGGCGAGGACCGCGAGGAGTTCAAGGAGATCGTCGAGCGCTCCGGCGCCGAGGTCGCCCGCTCGTTCATCGCCCACACGATGGAGGAGTGCCACGCGGCCGCCGCCGAGCTTGGCTACCCCCTCGTCGTTCGTCCCTCCTTCACGATGGGCGGCCTCGGCTCCGGTTTTGCTTACACCCCCGAAGACCTCGAGCGCATCGCCGGCCAGGGCCTGGCCGCCTCGATCACGACCGAGGTCCTTCTCGAGGAGTCGATCCTCGGCTGGAAGGAATACGAGCTCGAGCTCATGCGGGACAAGGCGGACAACGTCGTCGTCGTGTGTTCGATCGAGAACGTCGACCCGGTCGGCGTGCACACGGGCGATTCCATCACGGTCGCTCCGGCGCTGACCCTCACCGACCGCGAGATGCAGCGTCTGCGCGACATCGGCATCGCCGTCATTCGTGCCGTGGGCGTGGACACGGGCGGCTGTAACATTCAGTTCGCGATCCACCCCGAGACGGGCCGCATTATCGTCATCGAGATGAACCCTCGCGTGTCGCGTTCGTCCGCGCTGGCCTCGAAGGCGACGGGCTTCCCGATCGCGAAGATCGCCGCGCGCCTTGCCACCGGCTACACGCTCGACGAGATCCCGAACGACATCACGGGCTCGACCCCGGCCTCGTTCGAACCGACGCTCGACTACGTGGTCGTTAAGGTCCCACGCTTCACCTTCGAGAAGTTCCCGGCCGCCGACCCGACCCTCACCACCTCGATGAAGGCCGTGGGCGAGGCCATGGCGATCGGTCGCTCCTACACGGAGGCACTGCAGAAGGCCCTGCGCTCGATCGATAAGGGCGGTGTGCAGTTCCACTGGGACGGAGAGGCACCCACCCCCGAAGAAACCCGCGCCCTGGTTGAGACCGCCGCAGTCGGCACCGAGGGACGTCTCGTCCAGGTCCAGCAGGCGATCCGTGGTGGCGCGACGCTTGAGGAGCTCTTCGAGTCGACGAAGATCGACCCGTGGTTCCTCGACCAGATGTTCCTCCTCGACGAGGTCGCGACCCGCATTCGCGAGGCCGAGGCGCTCACGGGCGACGTCCTCGCCGAGGCGAAGCGCCACGGCTTCTCCGACCGTCAGATCGCAGCGATGCGCGGCCTGTCCGAGGACACGGTGCGCGAGGTGCGCGGCGCGTTTGGCATCCACCCCGTCTTCAAGACGGTCGACACCTGCGCCGCCGAGTTCGCGGCCCGCACGCCCTACCACTACTCGACCTACGACCAGGAGAACGAGGTCCGTCCGCGCGAGCGCGAGGCCGTCATCATCCTGGGCGCTGGTCCCAACCGCATCGGTCAGGGTATCGAGTTCGACTACTCGTGCGTGCACGCGGCCATGTCGCTGCGCGAGCACTACGAGACCATCATGGTCAACTGCAACCCCGAAACGGTGTCGACCGACTACGACATCTCGGACCGCCTCTACTTCGAGCCCCTCACGCTCGAAGACGTCCTGGAGATCTACCGCGCCGAGTGCGCGGCCGGCCCCGTCAAGGGCATGATCGTCCAGCTCGGCGGCCAGACCCCACTGTCGCTCGCCGCAGATCTCGAGCGCGCCGGCGTTCCGATCCTGGGCACCAGCCCGCGCGCCATCGACCTGGCCGAGGACCGCGAGGAGTTCGGCAAGGTTCTCGAGGCCGCGCAGTGCCCGGCTCCCGCGCACGACACTGCGAACACGCCCGAGCAGGTCATCGCCGTGGCTCAGCAGGTCGGCTATCCGGTTCTCGTTCGCCCCTCCTTCGTGCTGGGTGGACGCGGCATGGCGATCATCAACGACGAGCCGGCGCTCCGCGAATACCTCGCAAGCCACGACTCCGAGCTGCTGTTCTCGCGCGGTCCGCTCCTCATCGACCGCTTCCTGGACGCGGCCATTGAGATCGATGTCGACGCCCTGTACGACGGCGAGGAACTCTTCATGGGCGCGATCATGGAGCACATCGAGGAGGCTGGCATCCACTCGGGTGACTCCTCCTGCGTGCTGCCGCCCATGACCCTGTCCGCGCGCGAACTCGAACGCATCACGGCCTCCACAGAGGCGATCGCGCGCGGCGTCGGCGTGCGCGGCCTGATCAACATTCAGTTCGCCCTGCTCTCCGACACCCTCTACGTTATCGAGGCGAACCCGCGTGCCTCGCGTACTGTTCCCTTCGCGTCGAAGGCGACAGGCGTGCAGCTCGCAAAGGCCGCTGCTCTCATTCAGGTGGGTGCGACAATCGCCTCGCTGCGCGAGGAGGGCCTGCTGCCCACCCACGATGCCCGCGAGATCCACGACGGTGGCTCGATTGCCGTCAAGGCCGCTGTTCTGCCCTTCAAGCGCTTCCGAACGGATAAGGGCGAGATCGTTGACACCGTCCTCGGTCCCGAGATGCGCTCGACCGGCGAGGTCATGGGCATCGACCGTGACTTCCCGACGGCATTCGCCAAGTCCCAGCTCGGCGCATCGACCGACATGCCGACGTCGGGTACCGTCTTCATTTCGATTGCGGACACGGACAAGCGCGCTATCGTGCTGCCGGCAGCACGCATGCACGAGATGGGCTTTAACATCCTCGCAACCTCCGGAACGGCATCGGTTCTGCGCCGCAATGGCATCGAGGCTCAGGCTGTTCGTAAGTCCTCCGAGGGCCGTGGCGACGGCGGCGAGCCCACGGTCGTCGACCTCATTAACGACGGCTCGATCGACATGGTTGTTAACACGCCTCAGCGCAGCGCCCCGCGTAATGACGGCTACCAGATCCGCGCGGCCGCAGCCTCGCAGGATCGACCGGCCGTGACCACGCTCCAGGCATTTAACGCGATGGTCCAGGCCATCGAAGTGCGTATGCGCGGAGCCTACTCTGTGCGCTCCCTGCAGGAATGGGATTCGATTCGATCGGAGGAGACACGATGACTACTGCCGCAATCAAACCTGGTGCCGCCGCCTGCTTCGGCGACCGTCTCTACGCCGCCATGCGCGCGTATGGACCCGTGTGCGTGGGCATCGATCCTCACGCGGGCCTGCTGCAGGAATGGGGACTTGACGACAACGCGAACGGTGTGCGAGAGTTCTCTCTTCGCGTCATCGAGGCGCTCGGCGGTCGCGTCGCCGCATTTAAGCCCCAAGCCGCCTTCTTCGAGCGGCACGGATCTCGCGGTGTCGCGGTCCTCGAAGAGGTTATCGCCGCCTGCCGCGAGGTCGGCACGCTGTGCATTGTGGATGCGAAGCGCGGTGACATCGGCTCGACGATGGACGGCTATGCGCAGGCATTCCTGTCGGATTCTTCTCCGCTCGCCGGCGATGCGGTCACGCTCTCGCCCTACCTCGGCGTCGGATCGCTGACCCCCGCCCTTGAGTTGGCGCGACAGACCGGCAGGGGAGTGTTCGTCTTGGCGCTCACGTCCAACCCCGAGGGAGCCTCCGTGCAGCACGCCCGCGGCGAAGATGGAACCAGCGTCGCAGGCCGTGTCGTGTCCCAACTGGCGGACTTTAACAGTCATTGTGACCAACACCATCTCGGCCCCGCGGGCATCGTCGTCGGGGCCACGGTCGGCGATGCGGTGAAGCGTTTGGGCATCGATCTCGCGTCGCTGAATGGCGCTTTTTTGGCTCCAGGAGTGGGTGCACAGGGCGCTGGCCCGGCGCAGGTCAGGGAGGTTTTCGCCGGAGCCGAAGATGCTGTCCTTGCCTCGTCTTCCCGTGCAATCTTGCGCTCCGGCCCGAGTATCGCCGGCCTTCGAGACGCCTACCGTGCAACGGTCGATTCGCTGCAATAATCTGCTGTGTTACTAAAGAAGCAGCGTTTTGGTCTGGCACTAGTGGTCTGGAAGGTGACATAGTTTATTTACCGAAGATCCCAACCGAGGAGATGATCAGAATGGCACTACCTGATCTCACGCCAGAACAGAGGGCGCAGGCTCTCGAGAAGGCAACGCAGGCACGGAGGCGTCGCGCCGAAGTGAAGAACGCGCTCAAG
The DNA here is from genome assembly GCF_000282935.1 of Actinomyces sp. ICM39. NCBI lineage: Bacteria > Bacillati > Actinomycetota > Actinomycetes > Actinomycetales > Actinomycetaceae > Actinomyces > Actinomyces sp. ICM39. The sequence continues at coordinate 47,451 of NZ_ALCB01000068.1, read as the reverse complement.
GCGCGCTCGATGAACCTGTCGGAGGTTTTGGAACTCGCTGATTCAGACGAAGCAGTCGCGAAGATGAAGGTCGTTTCGCTACTGGAGTCGCTGCCGCGCGTCGGCACGAACACGGCTGCCGTACTGATGGACGAGTACAAGATCGCCCAGAGCAGGCGTGTGCGTGGCCTCGGCCCCGTCCAGCGGAAGGCGCTCGTCGAGCGTTTCGGCTGACGCGGTCGAGCGTGGCACACTTGAGTCATGACTAAGGCTCAACTGACTGTCCTCGCTGGCCCTACAGCCGTTGGAAAGGGAACTGTTGTCGCTGCGCTCACAAAGCGCTACCCGACGCTCAACGTGTCGGTCTCGGCAACAACTCGCGATCCTCGGCCCGGTGAACTGAACGGCGTCCACTACTACTTCGTTTCCGCCCAAGAGTTCGATGCAATGATCGAACGCGGAGACATGTTGGAGTGGGCGCTTGTTCATGGAAAAAACAAGTACGGTACGCCTCGCGGACCCGTCGATGAAGCCCTCGCTGCTGGCAAGCCCGTGCTTCTTGAGATCGACCTGGCCGGCGCGCGCCAGGTCCGCACCAACAGGCCCGACGCGCAGTTCATTTTCCTCGCTCCGCCTTCGTGGGAGGAGCTCGAAAGTCGCCTGATCGGCCGCGGCACGGAAGGCCCCGAGGAACAGGCTCGCCGCCTGGCCACTGCCCGGGTTGAGCTCGAGGCTGCCTCGGAGTTTGACCACGTTGTGATCAACGACGACGTGGAGCGCGCGGTGGATGAGCTGGCTCGGCTCATTGGCCTGGAGTAGTATCTATCTGAATCCGCCACTGAGAGGAATACACGCATGTCCGGAATTGTTGCCCAGCCCGTGGGCATCACGTCCCCGCCCATTGACGATCTGCTGGAGCACGTCGATTCCAAGTACGCGCTGGTTATCTTCGCCGCGAAGCGTGCGCGCCAGATTAACTCGTACAATCTGCAGCTTCAGCAGAACATGATCCAGTTCGTGGGTCCGGTCGTCGACGTGCAGCCGGATGAGAAGCCGCTTGCGGTTTCCCTGCGTGAGATCAACGAAGGCCTCCTGTCTCTCGAAGCTAACCCCGAGGCCTGACATGGCAACGATCGTCGTCGGAGTCACCGGCGGCGTCGCAGCCTTTAAAGCACCCATCGTGGTCCGCGAGTGTCAACGCGCGGGCCACGACGTGTATGTCGCTGCGACGCGCGCGTCTTTGGATTTCGTTGGCCGTTCCACCTGGGAGGGCATCACGTCCCGCCCGGTCGCCGTGGATATTGCGGGGGAGGGGCGCGCCGAGCACGTGGAGCTTGCTCGCGTCGCGGATCTCATCGTCATCGTGCCCGCGACCGCGAATTCTTTGGCGCGCCTTGCTGGCGGCTTCGCCGACGACATGGTGTCGCTGACGGTTCTCGCATCGGACGCTCCCGTTGTCGTTGCCCCTGCGATGCATTCCAACATGTGGCTGGCGCCCGCTACGCAGGCGAACGTTCAAACGCTTCGTGAGCGCGGCTTCCACGTCATCGAACCTGCTTCTGGCGCGCTTGGTTCCGGCGACAGCGGTGTCGGCCGCCTTCCCGAACCTGAGGAAATCGCGCAGGCGGCTCTCGAGGTCCTCGATGCTCACGAGCAGGCATCGAGCGCTCTTGCTGGTCGCACGGTTGTTATCACCGCCGGCGGCACGCGTGAACCCATCGATCCGGTACGTTTTCTGGGCAATCAGTCGTCCGGCCGTCAGGGACTGGCGCTCGCGTCGGCAGCGGCGCGAGCCGGCGCATCCGTACGCGTGATCGCCGCAAACGTCGAGTCGGCTTTGCTCGCAACATTGCCAACGGCCGTGCAGGTGACCCGAGTGGGGAGCGCCCTGCAGATGCGTGAGGCAACAATCGCTCAGGTGGCCGATGCCGATGCTCTTGTGATGACGGCAGCCGTCGCGGACTTCCGGCCCGAAGCCGCCTCGGAGTCGAAGATCAAGAAGGACCCATCCAACGAGGAAGCTCCGACAATTCGCCTGGTTCGTAATCCCGATATCCTCGCCGAGATCGGGCACAGCGAGCAGCGCCCGCCCCTCGTCGTCGGATTCGCTGCAGAGACCGGCACCGAGGAGGAGATTCTCGCCTACGGCGCTGATAAGGCAGCACGAAAGGGAGCTGATTTCATCTGCCTGAATCGGGTGGGGGAGAGCGTCGGATTCGGCGACGTCCCCAACGACATTCGCCTCCTTGATGCACGCGGGGCCATCGCTGGCCGTTACGTCGGCTCAAAGGATGAGGTGGCTGCTGGTCTTGTCGGCCATATGGCTTCATTCCTTGATAATCTAAAGCGGTGAGTCAACAGCTTTTTTCTTCTGAGTCCGTTACCGAAGGTCACCCCGACAAGGTCTGTGACCGTATTTCCGATGCGATCCTCGACGCGCTGCTTGCCGCCGATCCCCGCTCGCGCGTTGCCGTCGAGACGATGGCGGCCACCGGTCTCATCCACATCGCCGGTGAGGTGACGACCGAGGCGTACGTCGAGATCCCGGAGATCGTTCGTCGCGAGATCCTGTCGATCGGCTACGACTCGTCACGCGTTGGCTTCGACGGTGCCTCCTGCGGCGTGTCCGTGTCGCTCGACGGCCAGAGCCCCGACATTGCCGGTGGCGTTGATGAAGCTCTTGAGGTGCGCGGCACCCAGGGCGGTGACCCGCGCGACCGTCTCGGCGCGGGCGACCAGGGCATCATGTTCGGCTACGCTTCTTCGGACACCCCGGACCTCATGCCCGCCCCCATTTGGCTGGCACACCGCCTCGCGAAGCGCCTGACTGACGTTCGCAAGCAGGGCATCGTTGAAGGGCTGCGTCCCGACGGCAAGACCCAGGTGACTCTCGCGTACGAGGACGGTCGCCCGGTGGGTATCGACACGGTCGTCGTGTCCACCCAGCACGACGAGGCGCTGTCGCAGTCGGCGATCGCCGACGCTGTGCGTGACTACGTCATTCACCCCGTCATCGAAGAGTCTGGCCTGGCGTTGGCGACCGACTCCATGAAGACCCTGATCAACCCCTCAGGTCGTTTCGTCCTGGGTGGTCCAGCCGCGGACGCCGGCCTGACCGGCCGCAAGATCATAGTCGACACGTACGGTGGCATGGCCCGTCACGGCGGCGGCGCCTTCTCCGGCAAGGACCCGTCGAAGGTCGATCGTTCCGCTACCTACGCCGCCCGTTGGGTGGCTAAGAACGTCGTTGCCGCCGGCATCGCTCAGCGGTGCGAAATTCAGCTTGCCTACGCGATTGGACGCGCTCGCCCGATCGGCCTATATGTCGATACCTTTGGGACCGCTTCGGTGCCCGAGGAGCGCATCGCGGACGCCATCCGCGAGGTCTTCGACCTGCGTCCCCTCGGCATGATCGAGGACCTCGATCTGCTGCGTCCGATCTACCGCGAGACCGCTGCCTACGGCCACTTCGGCCGCGACCAGTTCCCGTGGGAGGCGACCAACCGCGTCGACCAGCTCAAGGCTGCGCTCGCATGAGCGAGGCCTTGGCAGCCGAGGACTACCTGCCTTCGTACGAGACCGAGGACGCTCGGCGCGCGTGGCGTCGGCGCACGAGCCTGGAGATGATCATCTCCGGCTTCATCGGCCTCGTCACGTCGTTCGTCCTCTCGATCGAGGCATGGCAGCTGGCCGCTGATTCTTCGGCGCGCTTCGGCTGCGATATTTCATCCGTCTTGTCGTGTTCGGCGGTTGCGCAGACGTGGCAGGCACGGATCCTCGGCTTTCCCAATGCTTTCCTCGGCATCTTTTTCGAGGCCGTGGTTCTCGCGATTTCCGTCGCCATTTTCGCGGGCGTGAAGTTCCCGCGCTGGTACATGCTGGGCACGAACCTGCTGTACACAATCGCGCTGTTCTTTGCGTTCTGGCTGTTCGGACAGTCGTATTTCATCATCCAGGTGCTGTGCCCGTGGTGCCTGCTGATCACCCTGACGACAACGCTCGTCTTCGGAGGAATCACTCGCATCAATATTCGCGATGGCGTCATCCCGGCGCCCGAGGGACTGCGGCGTATCGTCGCCCAGGGCCTCGACTGGGCCCTGTGGGGTCTGATCGTCTTTGGCGTGCTCGCCATGGTGGTCGCGAAGTACGGGCTGAAGCTTCTCGGCTGAGAGCGGGACGCAGATGTGTGCTGGCCGTGATTCACTAGGATCATGACTTCCCAACAGGGCATGCTTGACGGTTTTGATCCGCCGCGGTCTCGGGCCGCGGAGATCGCTCGCGTGCTCGTTGACGTCGATCTGCCGCACGTGGATCGGCCGCTCGATTACGTCGTTCCTGACAAGTTCATTGACGAGGCCGAGGTCGGCCGCGCAGTTCGCGTACGGTTTTCCGGGACTCGCGTCGACGGCTGGATCGTTGAGCGTACACGTCGCGATGTGCTTGACGACACCGCGCAGATCGAATCGGTATCGTCTGCAATCCCAGTGCTGACGCCCGCACTGTACGAGGTTGCACGTCGCATCGCGACGCGGTTTCTCGCAACGACCTCGCAGGTCCTGTCGCTCGCTATCCCACCCCGACATGCGCGCGGCGAAAAGACCGTCGTACAGGCACACGAGTCGGTGTGGCCATCCGTTCAAGCTCCGACTGTTTCCGAAGGCTGGGCATCGTATCGTGCTGGCGACGCGTTGCTTCACCGCCTTGCAGCCGGAGAGTCTCCGCGTGCAGTCGTGACCGCGCTGCGTCCCCGGATGCGCGCGTGCCTGTCGGATGCCGTCGCTGCCACTGTTTCGTCGGGGCGCAGCGCCATCATCGTGACTGCCACCGGAGAGGACGCCGCACGATACGCACGTGCACTCGAGGAGGACCTCGGGGTGCCCGTCGCTGTCACAGGCGGTGAGGTGTCGCCCGAGGAGCGTTACCGCATCCACGCAGCCGCGACACTCGGGCGTCTTCCGATTGTTGTTGGCACACGGTCGGCAGTGTGGGTTCCCTGTGCGAAGCTGGGCCTCATCGTCATCTGCGACGACGGCGACGATCGCCTTCGTGAGCGCCGGTTCCCGCGCTGCGACGTTCTCGACGTTGCCGTTCAACGGTGCGCGGTGGAGGGCGCGGGACTCCTTGTTGCTTCCTTCGCACGCTCGGTGAAGGCACAGGCTCTCATCCGTTCTGGATGGGCGGTCAGTCTCGATCCGGTGCCCGGCGCGCTGCGCGACGCGACTCCACGCGTGCATCTGCACGGCGCGACGGAAGCAGAACGTGAGGGCGCCAGCGGTCACATGCGCATCCCCCCGGCAGCGTTGCGCATGATTCGCCAGGGCCTGCGCGAAGGCCCCGTTCTCATCCAGGTCGCTGCGTCCGGCTATTGGCCCACGGTCGTGTGCCGCCGTTGCGGCGAGCGTGCGCGCTGCCGCCATTGCTCAGGTCCCCTCGCTGTGGGCAGCGGGGGAGAGGCGACCTGCTCATGGTGTGCGCGCACCTCGCAGTCATGGCGGTGCCCACACTGCTCGGGAACTGAGCTACGCGCAGCTCGCGTGGGGTCTACACGTACCGCCGAGGAGATTGCACGCAACCTCCCGGACGCGTCGGTCCTCGAGTCATCGGCTGCCCACAGAATCAGCCGCCAGCTGCCCTCACGCCCCACGGTCGTTGTTGCGACGCCGGGCGCTGAGCCAGACGTGGACGGTGGCTACGCCGCCGCCATCATCCTCGACGCGCACGCATTGGCTGGGCGAGCCGAACTGTGGGCCCCTGAGGAGGCTGCTCGGCGGTGGCTCAACGTGCTGTCTCTTGTCCGTCCAGGCCACCCCGGCCTCGTCGTCGGAACGATTCCCGATGCCTTAGCGCAGGCGCTCGTGCGGTGGGCTCCCACCGACTACGCCGATCGGCTTCTCGACGAGCGTGAGGCTCTCGGCTTTTTCCCGGCTACGACGATGGTCGCCCTCGATGGGCCAGCGGCTCAGGTCCGTCAAGTTGCCGAACAGGTCATTCGCGATGGAGGAGCGGAGCTGGTCGGCACCGTCGTGCGCCCGGCGACGCGCGAGGGCGAGGAAAACGAAGTGCGCACGCTGGTGCGAAGCCCGTTGGCCGGGGCAACGTCGATGCTCGCCGTTCTTACCGAGATTCGACGCTCGCGCAGTGCCCGCAAGGTTCCGCTCGTCAAAATGAGCGTGAACCCACCCGAGCTCTTCTGAGTCATGGCCTGCGCAGTGCCGTAAACTGGCGGCCGTGCGCATTATTTTTGCTGGTACCCCCGAGGCCGCAGTTCCCACGCTGCGGGCCCTGCTGTCGTCGTCCCACGAGGTCGCCCTCGTCATCACTCGTCCACCGGCTCGGCGCGGCCGCGGAAAGACGATGTACCCGTCACCGGTGGCGGAAGTCGCCGCCGAATCGGGTGTCGAACTGCTGGAGACAACGACGCTGAAAACCCCCGACATTGCTCAGCGCATCGAGGACGTGCAGGCGGACCTCGGTGTCGTTGTCGCTTACGGCGGCCTCGTTCCCCCGAACGTGCTGGCAATGCCCGTACACGGGTGGGCAAACCTTCATTTCTCGGATCTACCGAGGTGGCGTGGAGCTGCTCCTGTCCAGTGGGCGATTCGCGAAGGCGACGCGACGACCGCGTCCTGCGTGTTCAACCTCGAGGAGGGCCTGGATACGGGCGACGTCTATTCGCGCGTCGAGGTTCCGATCGGACATGAGAGCGCGGGCGAGCTGCTCTCATCCATGGCCGAGGCCGGGGCGGACCAGGTGCTCGGCGTCGTCGATGCGCTCGCTGCTGGCCATGCAACCGCGACACCGCAGTCGTCGGACGGCGTGACGCATGCACGCCGCCTCGAGCACGTCGACGGCTACGTGTCGTTCACGCACGATGCCGGGTACGAGGATCGCATCATTCGTTCTGTGACGCCCAATCCCGGCGCCTACACGGTGTTGCCGGGCGGGGCACGCATGAAGCTCGACAAGGCAACGCCCGTGGAGCGAGACGATCTCGAACCCGGGCAGCTCGAAGTGACGAAGAAGCAGGTCACCGTCGGGTGTACGAGCGGTGCTCTCGTGCTCGGAAAGGTGGCGCCGGCCGGTAAGTCCTGGATGGACGCTGCTGCCTGGGCGAGGGGAGCGCGGCCTTCCGAAGACCTTCGCCTTGGCGGAGAGCTGGAGGGAGAGCGATGAGCGAGAAGCGTTACGCGGACGGCTACCGCAAGCTGCGCAAGGCCGATGAGCCTCGTCGTATCGCCTACGACGTTCTTCACGAGGTCGAGACCCAGGGCGCGTTCGCGAACATCGTGTTGCCGAAGGCTCTGCGCCAAGCCCGGCGCGACGGTCACTTCTCCGATCGGGACGCTGCCTTCACCTCCGAGCTCGTCCACGGCACGCTGCGTGCGATCGGCCGACTCGACTGGGTGATCTCCCGTCACATCGATCGTCCACTGGCTGATCTCGATCCACGCGCGCTCGTCATCCTGCGCATGGGCGCCCACCAGCTCCTCGACATGCGAGTGCCTGATCATGCTGCTGTGTCGGCGACTGTGGACGTCGCACGAGAGCACCTGACGGATGGCCCCGTGCGTTTCGTTAATGCCGTGTTGCGCTCGATCACTCGCGAGGATCCATCCGAGCGCGAGGCAGCTATGGATGCCATCGCCGACGAGGATCAAGCCCTCGGCGTACGCTACTCGCACCCGGCGTGGATGGTTGCTGCGTTCCGCGACGCCCTGAAGGCCCACGGCTACCCCGAGGAAGAACTTCTCGACGTTCTCGAGGCTGATAACGAGGTTCCCACGGTCACTCTGGTGGCGCGCCCGTCGCTGATGAGCGTCGACGAACTCGCCGACGAGGCCGAGGATATTCTCGACACGCGCGTCGCCCTGGGTGCTGTCTCCCCGTATGCAGTGTTCCTTGAATCCGGCGATCCCGCGCGCCTGCCCTCGATTCGCGACGGCCGTGCCGGCGCACAGGATGAGGGGTCGCAGCTCGCTGCCCTTATCGCTGCGTCCGCACCGCTCGAGGGCGACACCGACGAGCGCTGGCTCGACCTGTGTGCGGGTCCCGGTGGCAAGGCCGCGCTTCTGGCCGGCCTCGCTGCAGGCGTGGGAGCACGCGTGACCGCCAACGAGATGCACCCGCACCGCGCCCGCCTCGTGGAGCGGACGACACGGCAGTTCGACTCCATCGAGGTCGTGAGCGGCGACGGTCGTACCTTCGGTGGGGGCCAGAGTGCATGGCCGCTCGGTTCTTTCGACCGTGTCGTCGTCGATGCCCCCTGCACGGGCATGGGGTCGATGCGCCGACGCCCCGAGTCCCGTTGGAACCGCACGCCCGCAGACGTGGAGGAACTGACGGTCCTCCAGCGCGAACTCCTCGATCGAGCAGTTGCGCTGACACGCCCCGGAGGCGTTCTCACGTACATCACGTGTTCGCCGCACGCAGCCGAGACGCGTGAACAGGTCGAGCGTCTGCTCAAGGCTGGCGAGGTTGAACTGCTTGACACCGTGGCGCTCGCAAACGAATGCGCACCCGAGGCGCTGGACGTGCCGGCATCTGCGGGCGTCATCAAGGGCTTTAGCGGTCGGACGCTCCAGCTCTGGGACCACCGTTTCGGCACGGATCTTATGTTTGTAGCCTGCCTGCGCAAGCGCTAGCATATGCGTTATGAACGCCACAATTAGCCCGTCGATTCTCAACTGCGATATCGCTGACCTGCGCGGTGAGCTCACCAAGATCGCAGGAGCGGACATCGCTCATGTCGACGTCATGGACAACCATTTCGTCCCCAACCTCTCGTGGGGTCTGCCCGTCGCGGAGGCCGTCGTCAAGTCCGGCATTCTCCCGGTCGACGCGCACCTCATGATCGAGGACCCGGATCGCTGGGCGCCGCAGTATGCGGAGGTCGGCTGCGAGTCCGTCACCTTCCACGCAGAGGCCGCAGCAGCACCGCTGCGCCTGGCACGCGAACTGCACCGCATCGGTGCACGCGCCGGCCTGGCTCTCAAGCCCGCGACAGACATCGCCCCCTTCGTGGACATCCTCAACGAGTTCGACATGATCCTCATCATGACGGTTGAGCCCGGCTTCGGCGGCCAGTCCTTCATCGAGCAGATGATCCCGAAGATCAAGCGCACGCGCGCCGCCATCAACGCCGCGGGGCTGCAGGTGTCGATCCAGGTCGATGGCGGCATTTCCCGCGCGACCATCGAGCGTGCGGCCGAAGCCGGCGCCGACAACTTCGTCGCGGGTTCCGCAGTCTTCCGTGCGGAAGACGCTCATCGTGAGGTCGAGGCGCTGCGCGAACTCGCCAACGCCCATTCACACTGATCGCACACGTATTTCGGCGGCCGGAACGGGACGAGATCCCGTCCGGCCGCCCTTTTTCTTTCATAGCGGATACGCCTCGCGCAGCACGCCGGTCGGTGGCACAATGGCACACGAGTACTCCGGGGTCGGTGAAAGTCCGAACCGGCGGTGATAGTCCGCGACCCGCCTTCACAGAACGAGGGCGGTTGAGCCGGTGAAATTCCGGCACCGACGGTTAAAGTCCGGATGGGAGGAGTGCATGAGGCGCATCCGTGCGTCTGCTGTGCTGCGCGTACCCCCGGTGTCGGAAAGTAAGTCGTGGCAATTCGGAACAAGCCCCGCGGTGCGCTCACCGTCGCGGCACCGATCATCTTCCTTGCCCTTGTGCTGGCGGGATGGTGGCTGACGACAACATTGACCGGCATCGAAGCCTGGCGTCTGCCCGATCCGCTTGCTGTTGCCCGAAAAGGCGTGGCACTGCTCCAGCGCCCTACCACCTGGCGCCAGATTGCGGTGACGGGAGGCGAGGCCATCGCGGGGTGCGCGCTCGGAACGGTCGTTGCGCTGCCACTCGCGTATGCGATCTACCGCTGGCGGCTGTTGGCCGCCGCGGTGGAACCCTTCCTTGGAGCAACCCAAGCGTTGCCCGCCATCGCAATCGCCCCCATTCTCGTGCTGTGGGTCGGGTATGGCATCACGCCGGTTATCGTACTGTGCGCGCTCATGGTGTTTTTCCCGATCCTTGTATCCACCGTCGTCGGCTTGCGTCATATCGATCGCGAGTTGCTCGAAGCTGCTGCACTTGACGGCGCGACGGGCTGGACGATGGCCGCACACATGGAGCTACCTCTTGCCGCGCCCGCCATTCTGGGCGGCCTGCGTAACGGGTTTGCTCTGTCTGTCACGGGCGCAGTCGTGGGGGAGATGGTCATGGGAGGGTCCGGGCTCGGGCAGGTACTCACTCAAATGAGAAGCAACGTGGACACCGCCGGCATGTTTGTCGTCATCACGATCCTGTGCATCATGGCAACAATTTTGTATGTCATCGTGTATCGCATTGAGCGGTCAAAGCGTTACGCCATCACGCAGTGAAGGAGACATCCCTTGAAGCTTTCCACTTTCGTTCGCGCGACCGTTATTGGGGCCAGCGTCTCGCTGACACTGGGCGCTTGCACAGCCGGTCCCGGCGCAACGCAGTCGGACGCGTCCTCGAAGGGCGCCTCGGACGTGACGATCGGCCTGACCTACATTCCAAACGTACAGTTTGCTCCCGTCTATGTCGCTGATTCTCAGGGGCTGTATAACGACGCCGGCATCACGCCCACAGTTCGCCATCACGGCTCGGACGAGGGTCTGTTCACGGCGCTTCTCGCCGGCCAGGAGGACGTGGTCATTGCCTCCGGCGACGAGGCTGCGGTTGCCGCCTCGCAGGGCATGGACCTCGTGTCGATTGGCCAGTATTACGCGACCTACCCGGGGAGTGTCATCGTCCCTGCCTCGTCATCGATTACAAGCCTGGCTGACCTCGCCGGAAAGAACATCGGTATTCCGGGTGAGTATGGTTCGAGCTACTATGCCACCCTTGCCGCTATCAAGGCCGGTGGCCTGCAGACATCAGACGTGACCATTTCGTCGATTGGCTACACGCAGCAAGCGGCCCTCGCGGCTGGCCAGGTGGACGCAGTCGTTGGCTTTACCAACAATGACGCGGTGCAGATGAGACTGGCGGGCATCGACATCCGGGAGATCCCGTTGGATGGTGCCTCGACTCCGCTGGTGGCGGCCTCGATTATTACGACACGCGAGTGGGCGCAGGCCCACCCTGATGCGGCACGCGCGGTCGTGTCCGCAACCACCGAGGCGATGAACGCGATCGCAGCCGATCCTCAGGTCGCGATTGACGCGACGGTGAAGTGGGATACGACGCTCAGCGACGAGACGTCGCTGGCCGCAGCCAATGCCGTACTCGCTGCGACCGTTCCTCTGTGGCTCGGAGACGATGCCCACGCTGACGGCGTGCAGGATCTCGCCACCTGGTCTTCCATGGTGTCGTTCCTGACGTCGATTGGGGTCCTCGAAGGAGACGTCGATCCGACCGTCATCGTGACCAACGAGTACGCGAGCACGGCTGATGCCGCGTCGCCTCAGTCCTAAACGGTGCGCCGTATGCTCGGGACGCGCGCGTTTCGCGTAGGGTAGGCGGGTGAGTACCGCTGTCAACGCTAACGTGCGCGTCCTTGAGCTTTTTGTCGAGCTCCTGGGCGCGCGTCCCGGGCGCACGAAGGCGCAATTGCGTGCTCTTCCCGGATATCAGGGGCTCGCGGACGATGCCTTCGAAACGCAGTTCCAGCGTGACAAAGATGCATTGCGCGACGCTGGTGCCCACATGACGATCCAGTCGGGGGAGCGCTACAGCATCGCCTGGGATTCTTTTGCGCCCGGCATCGAAGTGACGAGTACCGACCGCGCGCTCATGTCGCTGGCCGCACGCGCGTGGGACAGCAGCGAATTTTTCGCCGACGCGATCGATGCGAAGGCAGCTGCAGCTTCCTCCGAGGACGTTCCTGCTCCCGCTATTCGTCTGGGTCTCACCGGTATCGGGGCCGCCACTGTCTTGTCGCAGGCCATTCGCGAGCGGCGCGTGGTGTGTTTCGAATACCCTGGCTCGCGCGAGCTCACTGAGCGCTCCGTCGAGCCGTGGGCTCTGTCGGTGCAGGGTCGCGCCTTGTACTTGTGGGGGTGGGATCTCGACCGAGGGGACGAACGCACCTTCCGTGTGTCGCGCATACGCTCGCAGATTTCCTTCATCGGAGAGCCAGGCGACGCTTCGCTTCCACCCGAGGGAGCGGCGTTTCCTCGCGTGTCATCGTTTGTCTCTCCCGTTGTCCACGTGCGCGCGGACTCCACTGCGCGCACGCTTCTCCACGGTTACGAGGCCGGGGCATCGTCTGAGGAGCACGGCTCGCCTCGGCACGGCTGGGAACGTATCGCGCTTGAAGGCGCAGAGATGGGAACGTGGATAGGCCGTCTTCTTCCATTGGCAGACGACGTCATCGTCGTCGCACCCGAGCCGCTGCGAGACGCGATGGTAACGCGTCTGCGTATTGCTGCTACGTGGGGTGAGCACGATGCCTGAGAACGTTCAGCTGGCCGTCGTCCGGCTTGCCTCGATGGTGGCGTGGATGAGCGAGCACCCGGGCGCGAGCGTCGATGAGATCGCTGCGCATTTCCATCGCACTCGTCGGCAGGTGCGTCGCGACGTCGAATACCTTGCCTCTGTTGGAGATTCACTGCCCGGCGCGTCCTTTGAGCTCGATTGGGAGCTGTACGAGCAAGAACAGCGTGTCTCACTACGCTCGACGCTGGGCGCCTCGGCACCGCTGCGGCTGTCAACGCTTGAGGCGCAGGCTCTTCTCATTGGCCTATCTGCGATGACTCCGCTGCTTGGCAAGGAGCTCTCCACGCATGTTCCGCATGCAGCCCTCGTTGTCTGCGCGCTCGGGGGTCTGAAAGAGGCTGAGGCGGAACAGCACGTGGAAGCGATCCCGTCTCTGGCCTCGTCAAGCGCGAGCCTTGAGACTCTGCGCGACGCCCTCCTGCGCGAAGAACGAGTGTCTTTCTCCTATGTGTCCGCTTCAGGCGTTCGCACGCGCCGCATCGTCGACCCGTGGTCGCTCGAGGCGAGCGCGAGCGGCTGGCTTCTGCGCGGATGGTGTACTCGCGCGGGGGAGGCTCGCAGCTTCGCGGTCGCGGCGATCAGCGATGTGCGCGGCGAGGGCCCGCGCGTCGAGGAGCCGCGCCGCGTGCGTCATGACGCACCCTCCTGGACGCTCGACGTCGATCGCGATGCTCGGTGGATCGCCGACGAATACGACGGTCACATCATTGCCGAGCTGGACGGCGGGGGAGCGCGCATCACCCTGCCCGTCTGGAACGAACAGTGGGGCCTGAGCCTCCTCATCGACATTGCCCCACACCTGCGCGCAGCAACGCCGGATATGCGCGAGGAGGCCGCACGCCGTGCGCGCTCAGTTTTGTCGACCTGGAACCGAGAGGATGCATCGTGAGCCCCAAACGACGTCGCCACCGCACCCGGGATGCTGACCACATGACCCAGCGCGAGGAGGAAGTCGGCCTCGGCGTGGGCAGTGCAGCCCAGCGCTACGCCGCGTACAAGGCCGAGGCGCAGGCTGCCTCGTCGCTGCGCGCCCGTTGGGTGTCCACGCTAAGTTTCACCCCTGACCCATTCCAGATCCAGGCACTCGATGCCGTCGAGGCCGGCAGCTCTGTCCTCGTGGCCGCTCCTACGGGCGCGGGTAAAACCATCGTGGGCCAGTTCGGCGCATACGTCGCGCTCGAGCAGGGAATGCGCGCGTTCTACACGACGCCGATCAAGGCTTTGTCCAACCAGAAGTACCTGGAGCTGTGCGACCTCTACGGTGCGGACAACGTCGGCCTGGCAACCGGCGACACGTCGGTGAACTCCGGTGCCCCGGTCGTCGTCATGACGACAGAGGTCCTGCGCAACATGATCTACGCTGGTGCAGCCCTCGATGACCTGGGCGTCGTTATCCTCGACGAGGTCCACTACCTGGCGGATAAGATGCGCGGCCCGGTGTGGGAGGAAGTGATCATTCACCTGCCCACACACGTTGCGATCATCGCGCTGTCTGCCACGGTGTCCAACGCCGAGGAGTTCGGGGCGTGGATCCGTGAGGTGCGCTCCACCTGCGAGATTATCGTCTCTGAGAAGCGTCCCGTCCCGCTCTACCAGCACATGATTGTCGGCGAGGACATCTTCGACCTGTACGCGCCCACCGGTAAGGGGAAGCTGAACCCCGAGCTCGTGGCGGCGACGCGCGACTCAGGGATGCGTGGCGGGCGCGGCTCGCGCTCGTGGAACCACGAGGTCCGGGTACGTCGCGAGTCGCGCCCCTCGACGCTGATTTCTCTTGACCGTGCGCGGCTGCTGCCCGCCATCACCTTTATCTTCTCGCGGGCAGGATGCGAGGACGCGGTGCGTCAGATCCTCTCCACGCGCATCACGCTGACGACGCGCTCGGAGGCCGCCGAGATCGAGAGCTACGTGGATGAGGTCATCGCGCTTCTTCCTCCCGAGGATGCCATTGTTCTCGGTACCGAGGCGTGGAAACGCGGCCTCATGCGCGGCATCGCTGCCCACCACGCTGGCATGCTGCCCCTCATGAAGGAAAGCGTCGAGCACCTGTTTTCGCGCGGCCTCGTCAAGATGGTGTACGCGACGGAAACGCTGGCACTCGGCATCAATATGCCCGCTCGCACGGTCGTCATCGAGTCTCTCACGAAGTGGAACGGCTCGGCGCATGTCTCTCTGTCTGCTGGCGAGTACACGCAGCTCTCGGGACGCGCGGGGCGTCGCGGTATTGACACCGAAGGGCACGCTGTCGTCTCGCATCGTGGGGGAGTGGCACCCGAAGAGGTCGCAGCCCTCGCGTCAAAGCGCACGTACCCGTTGATTTCCGCGTTCACTCCGACGTACAACATGGTCGTCAACCTGCTCGCGCGCTCGACGCGCGCCCAGACTCGCAAGGTCTTGGAGTCCTCTTTCGCGCAGTATCAGGCCGATTCCGCTGTCGTCGCGCTCGCGTCGCGACTAACCGAGTTGGAGGCTCAGCGCGACGCGACGGCCGAGGACCTGTCGTGTTCGCACGGCGATGTCCGCGAGTACCTGACGCTGCGCGACCAGTTGGGTCAGGCGGAGAAGTCCGGCGCACGAGCGCGCAAGCGCGAGGCACGTGATGAATCGCGTCGTCTTCTGTCCGGCGTGCGCCCGGGTGACGTCCTCGCACTGACTCGTGGCCGCAAGACGCGGCTGTGTGTCGTTGGGGCAAAGGCGACCAGCGCCTCGGGCAGAGTTGAGGTCTCGGTGATCGGGGAGGACGCCACGTGGAGGGCACTGGCCCCCGAAGACGTGCGCGGTGCAATTGCTGTCGTCGGCCATATGTCCATTCCCGGTGGGTCTGCGCTACGGCGCACGAAGGAGCGCACGCGCATCGCCGGGGAGTTGCGTTCCGGCGCAGCCAGGGGCCTCTACGAGGTCCCAGCAGATTCCACGCAGGCCTCTGATCCGGTCTCGGCACTACGTCTCGCGATGCGTCAGCATCCGGTGCACCGCTGCCCGCATCGCGAGGAGCACGCTCGAGCCGGCGCCCAGTGGGCACGCCTGGCACGCGAGATCGATCGTCTCCGCTCGTCCATCGACTCCCAGACAGGTTCCGTGGCTGCCCAGTTCGATCGTGTCTGCGCGGTCCTCGAACGTCTCGGATTTTTGGCCGGGGATGAGGTCACAGACGCGGGTCAGCGCTTGCGCCGAATCTTTGGTGAGCGCGACCTGGTGGTCGCCATGTCGATGAATGAGGGTACGTGGAATGAGCTCGACGAGGCGGAGCTCGCGTCGATGGTGTCTGCGCTCGTCTACGATTCTCGCTCCGACGACGATGCCCAGCAGCTGGCGCCTGCGGGCGTAGGCATTCGGCTGCAGGAAGCCTGGCACGAGAGCCTCGCGACCCTGGAGCGCGTGCACCGCGTCGAAAAGGCCTGTGGCTGCGACCTGACCCCGAGCCTCGACGCCGGTCTGATGGCTGCCACACTTGCGTGGGCGCACGGCTCGACGCTGGCCACAGCTATTGATGCCACGCCGATCCAGGCCGGAGATTTCGTCCGCTGGATGCGTCAGGTCATGGACTGCCTCGGTCAGATTGCGTCGGCGTCGTCTAGCGGCGAGCTTGCACGGAAGGCCGAGGCCGCGAAGGACCGCATCGGTCGCGGTATCGTTGCGTGGTCGACGATTTAAGAGAGCGGAGGGCTCGTGGAGCATCAGGAGATCTTGCGACGGGTCTCGTTCGCACACATCTGCGGTGATTCGATCATCGCCGCTGTTGCGGGACTCGCGCTGTATGCGTCGTTCCCGCCGCTGGGCTGGTGGTGGCTCTCGGTGCCCGCTCTCGCACTGTACATTTCACGCATCGACGAGGCCAGGGCACCGCGTGCGCTGACGGTTACCTTCGTGTTCGGCATGAGCTTCTGGATTCCGCTCATCGACTGGATTCCTTTGGCGGTGGGTACGAGGCCTCCCTGGTTCGTCCTTGCGTTCGTCCAGACTCTTTTCCTCATGGCATGGGCGTTATTCGCGCGTTGGACACAGCTGTGGGCATGGGCACGGGGACCCATCATGCAGGCCCTGTTCTACGCACTCACGTGGGCCGGTGTTGACGCCGCGCGCTCGCGCTGGCCGTGGTCGGGCTTTCCCTGGGGGTCGGTGGCATTGCCGCAGGTCGATTCATCCCTTGGCCGCCTGGCTCCCTACGGGGGAACCACACTGATCACTGTCGTCGTTGTTTTCCTGGCGGTTCTGGTTCGGCGTGCTTGTGCCGCTCGCGATGCCAGCGTCGTGCGCGAGCATTGGTTTTCGCGTCCAGCCCTTGCCCTGATCGTGGCAGGCGCGTTTATCGCTCCGCTTGCGGTGACGCTACCGAATCAGGCTGAGAACGGAATGCTGCGTATCGGTGTCGTCCAGGGCGATATCGCGTTGCCGGGCGCTCAGGCCTACAGTCGTGAGGGCGAGGTGACCGACAACAACGTGCGGGCATCCCTGGAGCTCGCGAGTTCGCCGGAGCTCGCGCACGACCCGATCGATCTTGCAATCTGGGGCGAAGGATCCGTTGACCGCGATCCGCTTGCATTCCCTGCGATTGGCCAGGCCGTCGATCGAGCCGCCACGGCGCTCGATGCGCCGATCCTGATCGGCTACACGAACCTGAACGAGCGCGACCGCGTGAAGAACTGGCTGGCGGTATGGGACCCGGGCACGGGAATGGACGAGGCCGCACGTTACTCCAAGCACGTTCCCGTTCCCTTTGGCGAGTTCATTCCTTTCCGGGACTTCATTGCTTCGTTCGCAACCGAAGTTGCTCAGTCCAGCAAGGATATGGAAGCGGGGGAGGAGCCTCCCCTGATGACGATTGAGGCACGCGACGGGCGCAGTGTTCCCCTGGCCGTCGGTATCTGTTTCGAGGCTGCGTACCCCCTCGTGATCGGCGACGGCGTCGCTCGTGGCGGACAGGCGATTATCGTTCCGTCGAACAACTATCACTTCCGTTCCTCGGGCGAGTCCGCGCAGCAGGGCCAGCTCTTGCGAATGCGCGCGATGGAGTATTCACGCAGTGCCGTTCAGGCTTCCACGACCGGCCACTCGTACGTGATTCGTCCCGACGGCTCGATTCTCGCGAGCACAGGTACCGAGGAGGCGGCGACGCTCGCTGCCGATATTCCGCTGCGTTCGTCGCTGACAGTGACAGCGTGGGCGGGGGAGAGGGTTCCAGGCGCCGTCATGGCCGCCACGTTTGTTATCAACGCTCTGGCGTTAGTGACAGTTATCGGGCAAGGAATAAGGGCCTCAGCGCGTGCCAGGCGTGCGTCGAGCCACTAAATTCGGCAAAATGTGAATCATGACCGTTTCTGAGCGCCTTGTTCCGTCTCCGCAGGGGGACCATACCCTGATCGTTATTCCAACCTACAACGAGATGGAGACGCTCCCGGATATTCTCACGCGCGTATGGGCCCACGTGCCCCATGCCCATATCCTCATTGTGGATGACTCATCGCCGGATGGAACGGGGGAGTGGGTCGATTCTCGTTGCAAGGAGGAGGAACGGCTTCACGTCCTGCACCGTCCCGCGAAGTCCGGCCTTGCAACCGCTTACGTCGACGGTATGGGTTGGGGAATCGAGCAGGGCTATCCGTTTATTCTCCAGATGGATGCGGACGGATCTCACCGCCCGGTGGATCTGCCGAAGCTGCTGGCACGTATGGCTGGGCCCGATAAGCCCGACCTCGTCATCGGCTCACGTTGGGTGCCCGGCGGTGCCATCAACGGGTGGTCGTCCAAGCGCGTCGCCCTGTCAAAAGCAGGCAATTATTATGTCCGATTTTGCCTGGGCACTCCGGTCAAAGACGCAACAGCAGGGCTACGCCTGCACCGTAGCGCCTTTTTAGCCCAGCACGAGGTCCTCGGTCGGGTAGCGACGACCGGATTTGGCTTCCAGGTTGAAATGACCGAACTGGAGCGTTCCCTGGGAGCCGTCATCACCGAAGTGCCGATCACCTTCGACGAGCGCATCGCCGGCGAGTCGAAACTCGACTCGTCGATCTTCGTCGAGGAGCTCGTCATGGTAACGAAAGGCGGCCTGGGTCGCCTGACCCAAGCCGCCCGTCGAGCATTCTCGAAGTGATCAGCCCTTGCGGTAAGAGCCTTCGGGACGCAAGCGACCCTCGCGGTATGCAGTGAGCTGCTCAGTAAGGACAACTTCAAGCTCTTCGACCGAGCGACGCTCGAGCAGCATGTCCCAGTGGGTACGCTGCGGCTTGACGGGCTTGCTTTCCTCGTCCTCAACGGTCTCGCCAATAAGCTCAGCGGTCTGACCGCACTTGCATTCCCAGGTCGCCGGAGCTGTCGCCTCACTGGACAGCGTCACCTCGAACTCATGTCCGTTCGGGCAGGCGTAACGAACGACGAAACGGTCGGCGAAAACGACGCCGTCCTCGGACTCGAGGGACTTCGCACCGATCTGCATGCCACGCAGTGCGCGGTCAGCCATAACAGCCTCCTGGACGTAGATAAGAAACGGGACCATTCTATCTGACACGTCAAGCGGAACGATACTGAGGCTCGGCTACGCCCCACCCCTTCGATCCGATAATGTACATTATGTCCGTTTTTCTTTCCTTACCTCTCTCCAACCACGCGGTACAGTTACAACCATGACGACAGACTGCGACCCGCGCACACAGCGCCCCCATGCCATCCGAGAGACCATCGTGCTCGCGCTGGCATGCCTGTCGTATTCAATTCTGTCGTTCCTTGCGAAGGCACCCGAATCCGTCGCCGTCGCACATGCGCACGATGTTGCCGCCTTCGAGTCCCGCTTCGGCCTGTTCATCGAAGCCCGTGCAAACGCATGGCTGACAGCCCACCCATTCGTCGCATCGCTCGCTTCGACCCAGTACGCCGTTTCTTTTTTCGCAATGACTGGTTTTGCCATGGTCATCCTATGGCTGAAGGCCCCCGCTCACTATCGGGTCGCCCGATGGACACTCGTCATCATGACGATTGGAGCGCTCGTCACCTACTGGACCTATCCCCTGGCTCCCCCGCGCCTCGTCCCTGAGCTCGGCTTCGTCGATGCGGTCGCCGAGCACACGTCCGCATATTCTCAGCTGTTTGGCACGCTCGCGAACCCCTACGGCGCTATGCCATCGATGCACACGGGTTGGTCCGTGTGGGTTGCAGTCATGCTCGGAACGTACGTGTGGCGCTCGTGGTGGGCGCGACTCATCCTCGCCATCCACCCCGCTTTAACGATCGTGACAATCGTCGCAACAGCCAACCATTATGTGGTTGATGCCATTGCTGGATGCGCATACTTCCTGCTCGCCTGGCTCTTTGTCACCATTGTAAACAGGGCCTTACTGGGGAATGTAGGAACGCCCGGCGAGACGTCCTAGGACCTCCCCTATTTAAACGCTAGTGTGGGTGCCATGAGACTCGGAGTTGATTTTGGCACCACAACCACTGCGATCGCTATCGTCGATCGGGGCAACTACCCGATCGTTTCCTTCGTCAACAATAATGACGATACGGTCGATTTCGTTCCGTCCATCATCGCTCTTGACGGCGACCGACTGATCTATGGGTTTGATGCCGAGGACGCCGCCAGGGAGGGCGCTCCCCACCTGCGCTCTTTCAAGCGCCTGCTCTCCGACCCGTCGGTGACTGACACCTCGACGCTGCGCCTGGGCAATCACAGCATCTCGATCCTCGACGCACTGACAGGTTTCCTCAGCTACGTCGTGCGCCAGCTTCGTACCAACTCCTCCATCGCGTCGCTGCCTGATTCGGAGCCGCTCGAAGCCCTCGTCGGCATTCCGGCGCACGCGTGGTCGGCGCAGCGCTTCCTTACTCTTGAGGCCTTCCGCCGCGCGGGTTGGGACGTCCTCGCGATGGTCAACGAACCCTCCGCTGCCGGCTTCGAGTACACCCACCGCCATGCGGGAACCCTCAATTCCAAGCGCACCGCGATCCTCGTCTACGACCTGGGCGGCGGCACCTTCGATGCCTCCATTGTGTCCGCCACGGGTACGCTTCACGAGGTCATGGGATCGCGTGGCCTCAACATGGTCGGCGGCGACGACTTCGACTTGGTGCTTGCTACCCGTCTGGCCGCAGCCGCAGGTACGGATTCAGGCACACTCGGCGACGCTGCGTGGGAACAGCTGATCGAAGACGCGCGCGACGCCAAGGAGACCCTCTCCCCTTCGACGAAGTTCATCACCGTACCTGTCGAAGGGAAGCCCGTCACGATTTCGGTCGCCGATTTCTACGAGGCCGCCACTCCCCTCGTTGAAGCGACGATCGCTGCGATGGAGCCGCTTCTGGTGCCTGATGCATCCGGTGTCGGCCAGCTCGGCGGCGACATCGCCGGCCTCTACGTCGTTGGTGGCGGTTCGCAGCTGCCGCTTGTTGCCCGAGTGCTCCGTTCGCGCTTTGGCCGCCGCGTGCACCGCTCTCCTCACACCGCTGCGTCGACCGCGATCGGCCTCGCTATCGGCGCCGATCCCGAGGCCGCGTACACGGTACGCGAACAACTCTCGCGCGGCGTCGGCGTCTTCCGTGAGCGCGAGGCTGGCTCGTTCATCTCGTTCGACACCCTCCTGGAGCCGAACACTGAACTTGCTCCCGGCGAGACCCTGACGATCAAGCGCCGCTACCGCGCCGCGCACAACATCGGCTACTTCCGCTTCGTTGAGTATTCGTCGTTCGACGAGGCCGGGGTGCCGCGCGGCGATCTTCAGCCCTACGGCGAAGTGATCGTCCCCTTCGATCGCGCTTTGCGCCGCGATGACATTGACCTCAGCACCGTCCCAGTCATCCGCACCGAAGATGGACCACTGATTGAGGAATCCTACATCGTCGACGAAAACGGGATGGTGACTGTCGAAATCACCGACGTTGAATCCTCCTTCACGGTGAGGCGCCCCCTCGGGCGCCGCTAACGGCGACGACGAGCGTTTCCAATACACGGAAATAGCTGTGGGGGCCAGGCTGAGCCTGGCCCCCACAGCTAGTGTGAAAGATGACGTGTCAGGACGCGGAGAGCTTAGAACGACGACGCTCGGCGAGCTCATCAACGAACGCGGGCTCGGAGCGTTCGAGCGGAAGCTCTGCAAGCGACCCTTCGACCTCGCGCCATACACGGCCAACCGCGATGCCAAAGACGCCCTGGCCACCCTGAAGCAGATCGATAACTTCATCCGTCGACGTGCATTCGTACACGGACGCGCCGTCGCTCATCAGGGTGATCGAGGCGAGGTCGTCCACTCCCCTGTTCTGGAGCGATGACACTGCGATACGTACCTGCTGAAGAGACACGCCGGCGTCGAGGAGCTTCTTGACGACCTTCAGGACAAGGATGTCGCGGAATGAGTACAGACGCTGCGAACCGGAACCACGCGCGGCGCGGATCGACGGCTGAAGAAGACCAGTGCGAGCCCAGTAGTCGAGCTGGCGATACGTAATACCAGCGGCGCTGCATGCGACCGGGCCACGGTATCCCATCTCGTCCGTATCAAGGCCTTCGAGCGGGTCACCGAAAAGCATGCCTTGCCGGCTAGCGGCGTTCGCTTGTGCGCTCACTGTCGGGCTCCTTGCAGGTGGTACTTGATGAGAACAGCACTACGGTAGAGCACTGACGAACGGTGGTCAATGACCGAAGCGGCGAGTCTAACCTTCATGTTCAACATGAGACTTAGTCTCCATCGTCCGCGAGAGCGGACACGGCTACCGTCAACATGTCGCGGTGCAGCTCGGCAAACAACTCCCCCAGCTCAACCGCTCGGGCACGTGCACGTTCGCGATCCGCGCCACGGCCTCGTCCCCGCTGCGAGGACACCGTTTGATCGATGATATCCGCGCTACGCTCTGCACCCTGCCGGACCGCACGCAACACGCGCACGTCGACTCCAGCACACTCAAGACGGGCAATAGCGGACACTGCCTGCACGCAACGCGAGGGAAAATAACCCGCCAGGTCCGGCGTGATAAGCCCGAGGCGCGTATAGCGTTCAAGGGTCTCCATATCGACACCCGTCAGATCGCACAGGTCAGCCGCAGGAATCGCGCGGCGTCCGCCCAACGACACCGTTTGCCCCTCGGAGGAAACAACCTGGGCAACCCTGCGGCGCGTCGGTGTGTGCCCGGCATCGAGCGCATCGAGCTGCGTGCGAATCACACTCAGCGGTGTGAATGAATCGCGCTGCTCCGTGAGCACGTAACGCAACCGCTCGACGTCGGCAGCGGAGTACTTGCGGTAACCCGAACCCGTACGCGCCGGAGCCACGAGCCCCTCGCTCTCCAGGTAACGCACCTTGGACAGCGAGATGGCGGGGAATTCCTCTTTCAGAGCGTCGACAACGCGACCGATCGACAGCTCAGGGCTGTGATCAGCATCCTGCGGCCACGAGCGCGCCTCGTGAGACGAAGCTGCCCCCCGCGCGTGCGCAACGGCTGCGGACACGTCAGGCCTGCTTGGTCGAGGGCTGATACGTCAGGCGATACTTACCGATCTGCACTTCGTCGCCGGCACGCAGCTGGATGGAATCAACGCGTTCGCGGTTCACGTACGTTCCGTTGAGCGAACCCGAATCGCGAACGATGTGTCCGCCCTCAGAGGCGATGAACTGGCAGTGCTTACGGGACACCGTCACGTCATCGAGGAAGATATCGGCCTTAGGAGAGCGACCGGCGTTGGTCACCTCCGGGTCCAGAAGGAATCGCGCACCCGTGTTCGGACCGCGCTGCACGATGAGAAGAGCCGATCCGGCGGGCAGCGCCTCGACGGCCTCGCGGTCGCGAGCGGACAGGGCAACGGGCGCCTCTTCGACCTCATCAACCACAGGCGCCAAGCCGAAAACTGAGGTTGCAGTCGGATCGAACGGCTGGTTGTCAGACATTGTGCGCTCCAAGAAATAAGAAGATGAACTGAGATAAGTGTAAACGTTTGGCTTGTATCAGGCGCGAGCACGCACCACTGGGCGGTGCGTCTATCGCGATGTCACCCGTAGGTAGCAAACTGTGGCGGCTTGGGCGTCGCGAGAGAGGTGATCGACAGATCATCACTGGGCGTGATCTGAACGATCGCTCCCTTCGCGCGCATCTGAGCGGCCGATCCCGCCTGGATATCGAGGGCCGTTGCGATCGTCTGGGCTTCACCAATCACCTTCCATGTGTACGGCGACGTGATCGGGGTACCGTCAACCACGATTGCCCCCGCCTGACCGGTGAAAGCTGCTCGCGTCGACAGGCGCACGCCATTCAGTTCAATGGCCTCAGCTCCAGCATTGCGCAACTCCCCCAGCGTCATGACGAATTGTGTCGGGGTCAAGTTAGCGCCTGGGTCCGCAACTGCAACGGTGACTCCGGGACCATGCACGGCAACCGTTCCGGCGGCGATCTGTGCCTGCGTTTCGGCCTTGCGAGTCGCCTGCTCGCGCGCTTGCGCTTCATCGGCTGCACTACGCAGCTCATCGAGTTCACCGGAAAGCTCGCCGCGGCGGGTACGCAGATTTTGTTCCTGGGTCCCCAGCTCATCGAGCACGGTCACCAGATCTTGCTCGGAGAGCCCTTCAAGCGGGTCGGAACGTTGTGCGCGCACCTGCGTCACCAACGCGAATCCGAGAATCATAAAGATCACGAGCATCACAACATGAAGCCCGCGGGGAAGAGCGAAAAACGCTTGACGAGCACGCGCCCACAGACGCGGGTGCGTATGTCCAACGCGATGCGATGCCCGCGTGCGCGTCGGTTCCTTGCCGCCGTCTTCGTGCGGGACCGTCGAGGTGGGTTCGTCGTTCATTTCAGGCCTTCAGTAGGAGGCGGCGAATGGATGCCGTGTTGGAGAAGATACGGATGCCCAGAACGACGACAACCG
The DNA here is from genome assembly GCF_000282935.1 of Actinomyces sp. ICM39. Lineage (NCBI taxonomy): Bacteria > Bacillati > Actinomycetota > Actinomycetes > Actinomycetales > Actinomycetaceae > Actinomyces > Actinomyces sp. ICM39. The sequence continues at coordinate 23,155 of NZ_ALCB01000068.1, read as the reverse complement.
CTGTCGTCATCGCTGAGCCAACGCCAAGCTGCGTACCGAGGAAGACGAGGAGACACGCAACGACGACGTTCCAAAAGAACGACGTGACGAAAACTCGGTCCGCGAAGCGCCCCTCAAGCCACGCGCGTCCGGCGCCAAAGAGGGCGTCCAGACCCGCAACGACAGCCACGGGCAAGAATGGGGTAAGCCACGCTGGCACGGTCGGATCCAGCAGCACGCCAAGAACAATGCCGATGATCAAGCCAATGACGGCAATCATGAAGAACCACCTTCGTTCGATCCTCCCACTGGGGTTGCATAGTGGGAGTCTGTGAGCGTGAGTGCCTCCATTTGGAGGTTATCGCTGACTTTGGATGACACGGTCATACCGGTGACCGACTGCGCGGCCGACAGGTAGTCGCCAGTGGTGCCGCGGACAAGAGCGACAGACAGGGCGTTTGCATCGCCGATTGCCGCCACCTCGTAGGGCGACGACACAGGGGTGACGTTCACAAGAATCACCGAGCCAGCCGTGCGCACAAACGTCTCGGGCCCCACCCGTTGGCCGTTGATGGACACAGCATCGGCACCGGCAGCCCACATGGCGTTCACAACCATCGCAAGATCCTGGTCACGCACGTTGCCATTGCCCTTTCCGGGCCCGCTGCGATCGGTCAGAGTCACGGTGATACCGGGCCCACTGACGGGTGTCGTCGCTGTCATCAGGTCCTGTGCCGGGTTCGACGGGGCAGTCGAACCGGTTTGGGAATACTGGTCAATGGCCCGCCCCAGCGACTGCACGTCGTCGTTCAGCGCTTCCACCGCAGCCGTGCGCTCCGACGCCTGCGATTTCAGATCGGATTTCACGTCGCCCTCAGGCGCGCGCAGCGATGCGGTCGCCACGATCGACCCGAAGCCGAGCGCGACGGCGACCGCGAAGACTGCGATTTTACCGCCAACGCTCGCGGGCCTCGACCCGTGTTCGGCACGATAGTGCTCGTACCCGGCGTCGAGAGGATTAGCGAGGAGGGCTGTCAGTAGGGACATCGAGGCGGCGGGGTCGACAGACGAGGCCTGGGTAGCCTCGAGCTGCTCCCCCGCCATATCACCTCGGTGTGCTCCCTGCGTCACTGATCCTGCTTCCATCGGCGCTGCACGCGTTCGTCACGCTCGAAGGCATCCAGATGCTCGAGGACGATGCGACGCAGCTGGGCGGGAGCATCGCCGTGAGCATCGAGCCAGCCACGCAGCAGGCCCACCGAGCGCTCGACGCTGCCCTCACGGTCGATATCGAGGCCGTAGGCGAGCACGCCATTCGCATAGCGCAGCGCCATGCCGATCGTGTGGGCTTCCCAGTACGACCGCAGGCGATCGACAGCGCCCTCAACGCCCGCGTCACCCTCCCACGACGAGGCGTTCAGACCGGCGAGCGTCGCGGTCAGGAAGTCATTCGACAGCGATTCCGAATAAACCGACTCCCACGCGCGTGAGCGCGCGTCCTCGAACGGCAGCGAGGCGAGTGCTTCGACACTCATGCGCGCCGCTTCACCGGAGCCGTCCGCGCTGCGCCACGCCTCAATCGCATCCGCGTCAACGAGGCCGCGAGCCGCCAAAGCGCGGCGGGCGCGCCAGGCAATGTCCGGGTTGTCACTGGCCGCGAGAGTGCGCACCGTGGCCTCGTACTCATCGCCGCCACGCGCCGCGAACTCTGCGATGAAGGCCCGCGTGTAAGAACGCCAAGCGTCAGCGTCAGCCGCCTCGCGCGACAACCGAATCGTCGTAGCCAGCACCTGATCGTGCACGTCGCCACGCAGGCTACCCGGCAGGAAAGACGAGAGGGCTTCAGATACGAACAGGAGCAAACGGTCGCGGATAGCTGGCTCGGTCTCTGCGGGAACAGCCGTGAGAACGGCGACGATAAAGCGGCGCGGGTCGAGCAGGCCGTCGCGTACCGCGTTCCACAGCGACGCCCAGATCACAGCGCGCGTGATCGGCGCATCGATGGTTCCCACGTAGGCGAGCGCCACATCAGTGGAACGCTCATCGAGGCGGGAGATTGCGTAGGTGAGGTCATCATCGTTCACAACGACGAGGTCAGCCGAGGCAGCACCGCCGGGAACCGCAAGAACACCCTCAGGATCAATCCCAGCGTTCTCACCGTCAATACGAACGTCAAAAGCGTGCGTGCGCTCGAGTGCGCCAGCCGCAACGCGCCACGTCGACACGGTCACGCGGTGGGGACGCAGCACACCGTTGCAGGCCTCGCCACCCTGGTGGAGGGTGAAGTCCGTGATGGCACCGACAGCGTCGGTCACCCAGGAAGCGGACAGCGTCGACGGACCGGAGGTCTCCAGCCATGCGCTCTTCCAGGAGGACAGCTCCTGGCGCGAGGCCCCCTCGAGTGCAACGAGCAGATCCTGCAGGTTCGTCGCGCCGAACTGATGCTCAGCGAAGTAGCGGCGCGCTCCCTCGTAGAAGGCATCGTCACCCACCCAGGCAACCAGCTGCTTGAGCACGGCCGCGCCCTTCGCGTAGGTGATGCCATCGAAGTTTGTCTTGGCGGCTGCAACGTCCGGAATATCGGCTGCAATCGGGTGCGTCGTGGGCATCTGGTCCTGCGTGTAGGCCCAGATCTTGCGGTTCATCGCGAAGTTCGCCCATTCACCGACGTAGCGGGTCGCGGTGGCAATCGCGCTGGCTCCCTGGTTCTCCGCAAAAGATTCCTTGAGCCACAGGTCGTCCCACCACGAGGGCGTGGCAAGGTCGCCGAACCACATGTGGCACATTTCGTGCAGCGTCGTGTTCGCACGGCGCTGGCGCTCGGAGAACGTGGGGGTCGAGCGAGAAATGTAGTTTTCATTGAAGGTAATGCAGCCCGGGTTCTCCATGGCTCCCAGGTTGTATTCGGGCACGTATACCTGGTCGTATGATCCCCACGGGAAGGTCACGCCGTAGCGCTCGTGGAAGAAGTCCAGGCCAGCGCGCGTCACCTCGAACACGTCGTCGGAATCGAGGTAACGCTCGAGGGTGCGGCGGCACAGCAGGCGCAGAGGAAGGTCGGCGTGGCCGCCATCGGAAGCCCCGCCGCTCCAGGTGCCACCCTCGATAACGGCCCACGGGCCCGCGACGATCGCGGTGATGTAGCTCGACAGCGGGCGGGTCGCCGTGAAGTCATGGCGCAGCGCACCCGAGTCATCCACGGCCTCGACGGCCGTTTCAACGCCGTTGGAGGACACGACCCAGCCACTCGGGGCAATGACATGGAATGTCCACTCAGGTTTGACGTCGGGCTGGTCGATGCACGGCCAGGCGCGATGTGCATCGTTGGGCTCGAACTGGGTGTAGAGGTAGACCTCGCTATCCTCTGGATCCGTATAGCGGTGGAGGCCTTCGCCACTGCGCGAGTAGCGTGCGAGAGCTCGGACCTCAAGGGTGACCGTCTCCCCCACCGGTAAGCCTCCGATCCACACGCGGTCTTCGTCGTCATCGAAAGCATGAGGTTCACCGTTGAGGAGCACCTGGGTCACCTGGCCCGCGATGTCGATAAACGTGCGTTCCTCCTCAGACATCATCGTCAAGGTCGACGTCACGGGATAGGTGGGGATCGTGGTGTCCTTAGCGTCTCTGATGTCGACCACGACGTCGATAGCGGAGGCGTGAAGATGGGCAGCGCGATGTGTAGCTTCGTTGCGGGTCAAAATCTGCATAACACGTATCCTACTGTGTCACGGCCGGTCCGTGTGGCGCGCGCCGCCGTCACGACCAACTACAGTAGGCGTATGACTTCAGTGATTGATATTCGCCCCACGATCGCTCCGGTCGGCCTGACGACCGCTCTGTCGGGCCTCGACACTCAGGGATTCTTTGGTGCAGACGGCTCTCCCGCGTCTCTTGCCAAGTCAGCTCTGTCCCTTCGCGGCGTGACCGTTTCATCCGACGACTGCGAGTCGGACTGGTTGTTCGTCGCGATCCCTGGTCTCAAACAGCATGGCATTCGTTTCGCGCACGCCGCGATAGATGCAGGGGCGAGTGTCATCCTCACTGACGAGGAAGGCCGCAAGCAGGCGCATGAACGCGGCCTGGGCGTACCCGTCATTCAGGTGGCAGACCCACGCGCGATCGTTCCGCAGCTGTGTGCCAATGTCTACGCCTCCCCCGCCACACGCCTCACAACGATGGCAGTGACTGGCACGAATGGAAAGACGACAACCTCCTACCTGATGCGCGCCGCCATCGCGTCACAATTCCCCAACGCGTCGCTGTGCGGCACCGTGGAAACCCACGTTGGTCCCATTTCGTTCGAGGCCGTGCGAACCACCGCCGAGGCTCCCGTCGTCGCCCGTTTCCTGGCAGCAACCGAGCAATACGGGTGCGGCGCCGGCGTCATCGAACTGTCCGCGCATGCCCTGTCACTGCACCGGGTCGACGGAATTGTCTTCGATGTCGCAGCATTTACGAACCTGCAACACGACCACCTCGACTATTACGGCGACATGGAGAACTACTTCCAGGCGAAGGCTCTCCTGTTCACCCCCGAGCATTCCCGCCGCGGCGTCGTGTGTGTCGACGATAAGTGGGGGCGCCGCCTCGCCGAGCAGGCCACGGTGCCGGTGACCACCGTGTCCGCATTGACCGATGAACCCGCCGACTGGCAAGTGCGTGAGGTGACACCGGATCAGACGATCGGACGCACCGTGTTCACGCTCGTCGATCCCTCCGGCGCGGGTCACCGCGTCGCGATGCCAATCCTGGGCGAAGTGAACATTCAGAACACCGCCGTCGCAATCGTCAGCGCGGTGAGCCTCGGTATCGAGCTGGCAGACGTCATCTCAGCCATCGAGGATGCTCCTCAGATCCCCGGACGCATGGAGAAGGTCAATCCCCATCCCGGCGCTCAGCCGCTCGTCATCGTCGACTACGCCCACACGCCCGAAGCGCTGGAGTGGACCCTGAGGTCGACCCGTGAGCTCACATCCGGCCGTGTCGTCGTCGTCTTCGGAACGGACGGCGACCGCGATGCAACCAAGCGTGAACACCTCGCCGAGATTGCTGCACGCGAAGCCGACATTCTCTGGGTGACGGACGAGAACCCGCGCACCGAAGATCCGCAGTCGATTCGCGACTACCTGCTACGGGGCATCGCGTCCGTGCGCCCAGGCATGGACGACGTCACCGAGGTAACAACCTGCCGCCGCGACGCGGTACGACGTGCGATCTTGGCAGCCGAGCCGGGCGATACCGTCATCATTACGGGTAAGGGCGCCGAGTGGTACCAGGAGATCCAGGGGATCCATCACCGATACAACGACGTGCCCGTCGCCGCCGAGGTCCTCGCGGGCGACGTGCGCTCGCACGAGTGACGCAGCGTTATCTGTGAACTGGCGCGCCGCAGGGGCTCCCATCGGGCCTTCACGGCGCGCCACGCCGTAGACTGGGCGGGTGAATGACTTTGATAACCAGCCCGACGCGACCGCCGCATTCGACGCGGACGCGGCCGAAAACTACATCGCTGATGCGGTGGAGAGCGCGCCCGCCGCAATCGAACTGAGCGACGAGGAGACCGAGGCGCGTGCCCGTCTCATGCGCGCCAACCTCGACCAGTTCGATCTGGACGAGGAGGACCTGGCGCTCCTGGCCGGCGAGTCTGCGCTCGCGGAATCTGACGACGTGGCTGCGGGTCTGCCCGTGCTCGCAGTCGTCGGCCGGCCGAACGTCGGCAAGTCCACGCTGGTCAACCGCATCCTTGGTCGGCGCGAGGCGGTCGTGCAGGACACGCCCGGCGTGACCCGCGATCGCGTCTCCTACCCCGCCGAATGGGCGGGACGCGACTTCACGCTCGTCGACACCGGCGGCTGGGAGATCGACGTCAAGGGTCTGGATCGTTCCGTCGCCGAGCAGGCAGAGATCGCCGTTGATCTGGCTGACGCTGTCGTCCTCGTCCTGGATGCGACCGTCGGCGTCACCGCCTCGGACGAGCGCATCGTGGAGATGCTGCGCGCCAAGAAGAAGCCGATCATCCTGGCCGCTAACAAGGTGGACTCTCCCCTGCAGGAGGCCGACGCTGCCTACCTGTGGAGCCTTGGCCTGGGCGAGCCCTACCCCATTTCCGCCCTGCATGGACGTGGCACCGGCGATCTCCTGGACGTCGTCATGGAGGTCCTCCCGACCGAGTCGGCCGTTGCCTCGGCGCTGCCGTCCGGCGGTCCGCGTCGCGTCGCCCTCGTCGGTCGCCCCAACGTTGGCAAGTCGTCCCTGCTGAACGCGCTGGCCGGCGGCGAGCGCGTCGTCGTCAACGAGCTCGCCGGCACCACTCGTGACCCCGTCGATGAGCTCATTGAGCTCGATGGCCGCTCGTGGTGGTTCGTCGACACCGCGGGCATCCGCCGCAAGATGCACCGCACAACCGGAGCGGACTACTACGCATCAATCCGCACCCAGGCCGCCATCGAGAAGGCCGAGGTCGCACTGGTGCTCATCGACGGCTCGACTCCCCTGACGGAGCAGGATGTACGCGTCGTCCAGCAGGTCATCGATGCAGGACGCGCACTCGTCGTCGTCACCAACAAGTGGGACCTCGTTGACGAGGAGCGTCAGAAAGAGATCAAGAACGAGCTCGAGCGTGAGCTGGTTCAGATCCAATGGGCACCGCGCATTAACCTGGCCGCCAAGACGGGCTGGCACACGAACCGCATCGTGCGCGCGCTCGACACCGCGCTCGAGGGGTGGGAGACTCGCATCCCCACTGGCCAGCTCAACGCGTTCCTCGGCCAGCTGGTTGCTGCTCATCCGCACCCGCTGCGTGGTGGCAAGCAGCCCCGCATCCTCTTCGGCACGCAGGCGTCGAGCAAGCCGCCGCGCTTTGTGCTCTTCACGACTGGCTTCCTCGACCCCGGCTACCGCCGCTTTATCGAGCGCCGCTTGCGTGAGACCTTCGGTTTCGCTGGCACGCCGATTCAGATTTCGGTGCGCGTGCGCGAGAAGCGACGCAGGTAAAGACGCTCCGACATGTGGCCCGCTTCCCCCGGAGGCGGGCCACACCCGTACCTGCACTCCCCTGGCGTGTATCCACAGGCTCGTTTCAACCGGCGTCGTTATCCACAAGCGCCACGGCGCCGCTTGACCGGTGACCACCACGCACGCAGGATCGACGTATGAACACTCCACTCACCCAATCTACAGTTCTCCCCCTAGCCTCCGGACTCACCCTGTGCGATGACGGACTCGTCCGGCCCACGTGGGCCTCCCATGACGAGCTGTTACGCAGCTACTACGACGCCGAATGGGGACTGCCCGTCCACGACGAAGTCGGCGTGTTCGAGCGTCTCGTGCTTGAAGGATTCCAGGCTGGTCTCTCCTGGCGAACCGTGCTCGCTAAACGCGGTGCATTCCGCGCTGCTTTTGCAGGTTTCAGCCCCGACCGGGTCGCAGCTTTCACGGGAGACGACATCGAGCGTCTCAGCACCAACCCCGAGATCATTCGTAACCGCAGGAAGATCGAGTCGGCGATCAGCAACGCTCGTGCAACGGTCGCGATGCGCAGCACCGGCGACAGCTCACACGGGCCCACCCACCTGGGCGAGCTCGTCTGGTCGTATCGCCCGACGTGCGATCCGCATCCGCGTTCGCAGGGCGAGGTACCGACGCAGCTGCCAGAGTCGGTGGCGCTCGCCAAGGACCTGAAAGACAGAGGATTCCGTTTTGTCGGCCCGACGACAATGCTCGCGCTCATGGCGGCAATCGGCATCGTGAATACAGATATTGTTGGCACGCACCGCAGGCCTGCTTAACCTCAGGTAAGGTCGCGCACAGCTGTTACCCGCACGCTTTCACGAGTTGCGGTGATCTGGCATGATGGTGCCATGGCTCTGTCGAAAAAGCTCCTCAGCCAGGACGAGGTCGTCGTCCGGCACATGCACACGCACATCAAGACCCTGCTCCCCGCGATCATCGTGGAGTCGATCCTCGTGATCGCAGCGGCGGTCGGCTCGTTCTACGTCCCGGAGAACGCGCGTTACTGGGCGCTTCCGACCATCTGGATCGCCGTGCTCCTCCTGTCGATTCCGCTCATCCTTGTTCCCTGGATCAAGTGGATAACGACGACCTACACGGTGACGACGAAGCGAGTCATCACCCGCAAGGGCATCATTAAGCGCACCGGTCACGATCTGCCACTCACCCGCATCTCCGACATCCAGATCGAAAAGGACTTCGACGACCGGATCTTCGGTTGCGGCACGCTCGCCCTCCAGACCTCCGCTGACGATCCATTGCTGCTGCGCGACGTGCCGAAGGTTGAGACGGTCCAGGTCGAGATCTCCAATCTGATCTTCCATGACATCCAGGGAGCTATCGACGCGGATCCGACGAGTTAATCACACCACGCCAAACCGCGTCCCCACATGCGAATAGACTGCTCTCATGTTCGATATTCATGGTTTCGAAATGACGGTCTTTAAGCTCCTGATCGGTGTCACCCTGATCGTCCTCCACCTGCGCCTCACGGGCAAGCAGCGGACGGTCCAGCTGACACCGATCGACTTTATCGGGAACTTTATCCTCGGTGGCGTTATCGGCGGCGTCATCTACAACCACGCAATCTCGTTCGCGGAGTACATCAGCTTCCTGCTCGTCACCTTTGGAATCATCTCCGGCCTGAACTACCTGATGTCGAAGTTCATGTCGACCCGCTCTCTCGTGATGGGAAAGGCGTACACGATCATCGAGGGCGGGCGATTTACTCAGGACGCGCTCGACAACACGGATCACAAGCTCGACCCAGTCGAGTTTCTCGCAGAGCTACGCGGCATGGGCATCTTTTCACTGAGCGACATCAGCCTCGTACAACGCGAAGCCAACGGCTCCCTGACGGTACGGCGCAAGGGCGAGGGCGGCATCAACTACGTCCTGGTGTCCAATGGGCAGGTCGTGACCGACAACCTCGAGTTGGTATATCGCGACGAGGAGTGGCTACGCGGAGAGCTTTCGTCGGCGGGCGTCGGCGACCTGGAGGATCTCTTCGTTGTCGAACTTGACGCCAACAACCGGCTGAACATCGTCTCTCAGACGGGAAACACAACTGCGATGACAGTGTCTGAGCCGGCCATCAACGAGGTAACGATGGTGACCGAGTTCGAGAACCCGGAAACTGCGAATCCGACACTGGAGGACTTCGCGGTGGATCCGGACAGTACCGAAGAGACTCCCGCGCAGTAAAAGACTATCCGACTGTGCGCACGTTCCCCGGCCTCGTTCTTCATGGACGAGGCCGGGATGTCGTTGTGGGGACACAGAAGCCGCGTGAGTTGAAACTGTAGAAAACCGCCCGAGTGCGCGAGAAGCTAGTAGCCAGAGGAAAGGGTGTGTCATCTGCCCAGACGCCAACAGTAAGCAGGTCGAAATCATCCCCGTTGACGACTTCGACCTGTGAAACAGTTTACTGCAGTCATTGAAGCGGTTGTGACCACCTGAGACTATGCAACCACCGTGCACCACCTGCACAAATGCGGTGTTATTTCCGAGAAAACTACGTTTTACCGGGAGAAATAAAAGCGGCGAAATCCGCATCACATTTCGGTTACAAATGAGGACGCGGCAATCCCCCGGGACAGAGGTCCTTGCAGCGAAGACCCCCGGCAGCAGAAGGCGGACAACAAAAACCGCAAGGAGAAATCCTTGCGGTTTTTCGTCGGGCTGGCGGGATTTGAACCCACGACCCCTTGACCCCCAGTCAAGTGCGCTACCAAGCTGCGCCACAGCCCGTATTTAATTCGTCGCCGTAGCGACCTGTAGAACTATAGCGCACCCGGAGAGTAGGAAGCAACCCGACAGGGGTGCGCCATGACACATTCCCGCATCGCGCCGGAGGACCTATCCGACGACCGCGTTACCTCCACCATATCGCCTCACGGAACAGCGGGTCATCAACCAATCGCACGGCTAGACTGATGTCTATCCGTCATCATCACACACCGTGGGAGCAATCCAAATGACCATGCGCCGACTACTGACATCCACTGCGACCCTCGCCCTTGCAGTCACTGGAGTCGCACTCCCATCCGTCGGCATGTGGGATACACCGACAGCCCGGGCGAGCGCGGTCGTTGTGAGCGTGGAAAGCTCTCCGGCACGTGCTGTTACCACCATGGACACGGTGCAAGCGAGCGCGGCGGTACCGGCGCCAACCCGTCGACGTTTCCGCTCTCGGACCACGTCCCACGACCCTGTGGCCGTCGTCATCTCCCTAGTCCTTTTCGCTCTCATCGCAGGCGGCTACTACCTCTTCCGTTACCTGGCGAGCCAGGGGTCGCGCCGCCAGATGCAGACCGTGAACTACAACGGCCCCGGCGGGCCTCAGTACGGCGTCACGGGCGATGTCTACGGAGGGCCTCAGTATCCCCAGTCAGGTGCGCCCATGAACGCACCGATCCAGCAGGCAAACGGCTACGGCTCGGGAGATTACGGGAACCCATACGGCAGCCAGCAGGGCGGTTACCCATCGTCAGGCACGAACGGTAGCTACGGCTCCTACGGCGGCGGATACTGAGTCCAGCTCGCCTGCGTGCGATCGGACGCGAGGCGCTCCCGCTGGCGCTCGATCCGCCCGCTCTGGTCATTATCAAGGCCCTGTATCGCGTCGGTACACACAACCGGCTGTTTATCGAACCGGTTACCCCTGTTCCCCTACCGCGCACGGAGGATACACCACATGATTCCCCATCGGCTTCTTACCTACGGAGCCACCCTTGCCTGCGCGGTAACCGCACTCGTCAGTCCCGCTCCACACACATCTGCACAGCCGACCACCCCGAGCGTCACGTACTCTGCAGCGTTACCTGCCTCCAGTGTCACGATCAAGCCGAGCGCGTCGACAGCCTCGTTCGCACGACATGATGCCTTCGCAAACAGGTCTCTCGCGCACACACGTCGCAGTACTTCTAGCACCTCAGATTCAAGACTCACGACGTTTGAGGCCCTCGTTCTCATCGTGATTATCACGATCATTTTCTTGCCTGCGTCCATCGTCTACATGATTTTTTATCGACGGGCACGCAAGGACGTCCACGATATGCCTAACTACACCGGGACCAATGGACCGCAGTACGGGGTAACAGGCTATCCTCAGGGCACCGTTCCCCCGAGCCGATCGCGCTACACCGGCTTCAACCCTCTCTGGTCGCGAAATACCTCCTACAGCGGTGGCCCGGTGCCGCCAGGGACACCTGGCGTGAACGGCTACGGCACCGCCCCTGCCCAGGTACCGACCTACGGCACGCCGACGGGCCAGGGACCGGTCTATGGCACGCAGCCCGCTCAGGGACCCACCTACAGTTACGGGACCCACCCCGGCCAGGCGTCCACGTATGGGTATGGTGGCCAGCCGCCCGCCGACGGATACGGAGCTCAGGGTACCCAGGGGCCGACCTATGGCACGCAAGGCGGTGACCAGGGGTATGGAACCGCACCCGCCACGCAGGCCCAGCAACCACCGTTCGGCCAGGCTCCCGGCCAACCGGGCAGTTCACCCAACTACTAGCCAGCGTATGCGTGTGCCCCGCACCTGTTGGTGCGGGGCACACGCATACCTGCTCGGTTCCTACTGCGCGTCACGCCGGGCGAGATCGGCGTCCACGTAAGCGAGAATAGCCTCGCACACACCGTCGATATCCAAGCCGGTCGAATCCACCGTTTCCACGCCGGGCGCTGCCACCATGAACTCGGACACCGCAGAATCCGCTTTGTCGCGGCCCTCGACCTGCGCACGCACGATCTCCATGTGTTCGTCGGTCGCATCGCCGTACAGCTCGAGCGTACGGCGACGCAGGCGCGCCTCCTGATCGGCCAGAAGCAGGATGCGCACGTCGGCATCGGGGCATACCACCGTCGTGATGTCACGGCCTTCGGCGATCATGCCCGAGCCCTCCTCGCGGGCCTCCATCATGCGACGGCGCTGCTCGGTCGCCATCCACGCGCGCACGTCGAGGTTCGTCGACACGTGCTTGATTTCCAACGCGATACGGGGATCACGAATCTCCTGAGTGACCTCACGATCACCCACCCACACGTGAGGATCAGCGGGATCCGACACGAGCCGCAGGGGCATCTCGTCGGCGGCTGCGGCAACAGCTTCACCGTCCGCCAGATCAATACCGCGATCCAAGCAGTACCACGTCAGCGCGCGGTACATCGCCCCCGTGTCGAGGTAGCCGATACCAAGCCTCGTTGCCAACGCCTTCGAGACCGTGGACTTTCCAGAACCCGCGGGGCCATCGATAGCAATCGTGATGCCAACACGTGAAATGGCATCCCTGCGCATCGAGTCATTCATTGCAGCATTCTCCTCATCGAGGTGTTGAGTGGGTGATCAGTCGCCAGCCCCGCTCCTGCAGGTCAGCGACACAACGGTCCGAAACGGAAGGGTCAATCATGACGCGAGCGACGCCGGCCTGTGCCCCCGCGGAGTGCTCGAGCACAAGGTCTTCGATGTTGATGCCTGATTCACCCAGCTCGCTGAACAAGCGCCCGAGTGCGCCCGGCTCATCGGGAATCAGAACCTCGATTTCCGCGTATCGTGACGGCGCTCCACCGTGCTTGCCAGGAATGCGGGCCACACCCTGGTTGCCGGCGGTCATCACTCGATTAATGGCTCCGACGCTTCCGCCACGCAGCGGACCCAGCTCAGCCGCAGCGTCGAGGTGCGTCAACAGGTCATCGAGATCGCCACGCAGGTCGCGCAGAATCGACGCCACAGGACCCGCGTTACCCGCGAGAATCGCCGTCCACAAACGCGGGTCAGATCCAGCGATACGAGCGGTGTCACGCAACCCTTGCCCCGCCAAGCCCAGCGCCTGAGCGGGGGCATCGACGAGCCGTGCGGCAAGCATCGATGAGACGAGCTGCGGAACATGAGACACGAGAGCGACAGAATGATCATGCGTCCCCGCGTTCATCTCCAACGGCACTGCGCCCACGTCGGTAGCAAGCGCGCGGGCAACCAACACGGCGCGAGACCAGGTGTTCTGATGCGCCACGATGACCCACGGGCGCCCATAGAACAGATCAGCATCCGCGGCACCCGCGCCACTGCGCTCGCGTCCCGCCATCGGATGGGAACCGACATAGCGCGACGAGGCCTCGGATGCACCCTCGGCCTCAAGGCCGGACAGGACGTCGGCGACGACGGCATCCTTGACCGACGCGACGTCGGTGACGATCGCATCGGGAAAACGCAGCAGCGACTCGACGATCACGCGGTCCGCAACATCCGGTGGCGTCGCGACGACGACGAGCCGTGGAGCCTCATAGCCGGGATGGTCCGACCCGCACTCGGCGCGACGCACACCGGAATCAGCGAGGACGTCAGCGAAAGCATCTCCCGCACCGACGTCGGAGGCCAGGCGCAACGAGGTGGGCGAGGCGTCCTCGAGATAAACCCGCACTCCCCCGGCACGCAGGGCAAGCCCCAGCGACGCGCCGAGTAGGCCCGATCCGATGATGAGGACGGGGCCAACAGTCGAAACTGCGCGTTCCCCCACAGCCGTACCCGAGCCGCTCACAGGCCGACGGCGTCGTAGAGCGCAGTCAGAGCGTTGCCCTTGACGCGTCGCGTCGTACCCTGCTTGAGGTGATCGAGAGAGATCGGACCGAAGCCGGTGCGCACCAGCTCACGAACCGGGTAGCCGACGGCCTCCATCATTCGCCGCACGAGGCGGTTGCGGCCCTCGTGCACAACGATCTCAACGGTGGTGATGTCGCCGTAGGTGTCGACGACACGGAAGGAATCAACCTTGATCGGTCCGTCCTCCAGCTCGATGCCGTTCATGAGCGTGCGCTTGACGCCGGGCTTGACCTCGCCGTGCAGACGCGCCACGTAGGTCTTACGGATCTCGTACTTCGGATGAGTCAGACGGTTCGCCAGCTCACCATCGTTGGTCAGCAGCAGCAGGCCGGACGTGTCAATATCAAGACGACCCACGTGGTAGAGACGCTCCGGGTAGTCGGCGATCAGGTCGGCGATCGTAGGACGTCCCTCCGGGTCGCTCATCGTAGAAACCGTGCCGATCGGCTTGTTGACGGCCAGGACGATGTGCTTCGTCTCATCGAGGATCAGGCGCTCTCCGTCCACATGAATGACCTGCGTCGCCGGGTCCACGCGCACGCCCTGGTTACGTACCACGGTGCCGTCGACGCTCACGCGCCCGTCGGCGATCATCTGTTCGGACGCACGCCTGGATGCGACGCCAGCCTGGGCGAGCACCTTCTGCAGGCGCACTCCACCCTCGGTGTAGGGGTTAGCCCTCATAGTTCTTCCTCCAATTCATCCAGCGCGTCGGCGTCCGGCAGGTAGGGTGCCAACGGTACCAGTTCCGACAGGCTCGTTAATCCCATTTTCTCAAGAAATTCCCCGGTCGTCCCGTACAGGCGCGCACCGGATGGTGTCAGTCCCGTCTCTTCCACGAGGCCTCGGGCGAGCAGCGTGCGCACGACGCCATCCACGTTCACCCCGCGAATACGGCAGATTCGCGCCCTCGAAATGGGCTGACGGTAGGCAATGACAGCCAACGTTTCGAGCGCCGCCTGAGACAGGCGCGCGTGCGACGATCCAACGACGAAGCGCCCGACCACGTCAGCGTATGCCCGTGCGGAATAGATACGCCAGCCACCCGCCACTTCGCGTAGTTCGAAGCCGCGCGGGCGATCCTGTTCTTCGCCTAAATACTCGGCGGCGAGCCCGCGCAGCTGCGCCTCGATCTCCTCGACTCTTACCCCGAGGACGTCGGCGAGATCGGACGCGGCAACGGGCTCCGACGCCACCATCAGGATCGCCTCGATCGGACCGCGCAGCGTGTTCTCACTCATCCGCGTCTCCTCCTTCTGTCTCAATGGCTGCACCGCTCGGGGACGAGGCCGTGGCTGAGTCCGCGTCGCCCGCACCCGTGTAGTCATCCACGTTGATGTCAACGCTGCCCTCGCTGCCGGTCCACTGAATCGTCAGCGTGCCGAGCGCCCCGTCTTGCTCAAATTCAATGGCTCCACGCCTGTAGAGTTCCAAGAGCGCGAGGAAGCGAGAGACGACGACGGCACGTGTCGGTGCATCCACCACGAGCTCGTGGAAGGTCATGCGCCCCGCATCGGCCAGCATTGCCGAGACGACGAGGGCTTGCTCGCGTACGGGTACGACGGGATCGTGCAGGTGGGCGACCTGAACCGTCGGGCTCGTCGATGACAGGGCATCGGCCGCCAAACGAGCAAGGTCTTCAGGGGTTGTCAGCCACCGAAGCTCGGGCAACAGGCTTGCGAAATGAGGTTCGAGGGGAACATCCCTGGCGATATACGAGCCATACTCCCCCATCCGCTGATCAATGCTCTTCGCCGCTTCCTTGAAAGCCCGATACTGCAGGAGCCGTGAGAATAGAAGATCGCGGGCCTCCAAGTCGGCCTCGGACGCGTTATCCTCCTCGTCGATGCGAGGCAGCAGGTGCGCCGCTTTCATATCCAGGAGCGTGGCGGCGACAACCAGAAACTCCGTCGTACGAGACAAGTCCGGCGACGCCTTCATGAAAGCGATGAACTCGTCGGTCACCTGCGCGAGCGCGACCTCGGTAATGTCGAGTTTCTTGCGCGCGATCAGCGAGAGGAGGAGGTCGAATGGACCTTCGAAAACCGGGAGCGAGACCGCAAAGAGGTCAAACTCCCCTTGAACCTCGAGAGTGTCAGGCCGCGTCGCCACGGGCGATGACTTCCCGCGCGAGTCGACGGTACGCGTGAGCGCCCGCGTGGTTGGGAGCGTAGGAGATGATCGGCTCGGTGGCCACCGACGCGTCCGGGAACTTGATCGTACGGCCGATACGGGTATCGAACACGAGATCGCCGAAAGCCTCCTGTAGGCGCTGGAGGACCTCACGGGAGTGCAGCGTGCGCGAGTCGACCATCGTGGCGACGATGCCGTCGATCTTCAGGCGCGGGTTGATGCGATCACGCACCGTCTCGATCGTCTCGACCAGCAGCGCCACGCCACGCAGCGCGAAGAACTCCGCCTCGACCGGAACGATGACACCGTGAGCTGCCGTCAGAGCATTGACCGCAAGCAGGCCCAGGGAAGGCTGGCAGTCGATGAGCACCACGTCGTAGTCGGATTCGACGTGGCGCAGCACGCGCGCGAGAGCGCTCTCGCGCGCGACCTCGTTCACCAACTGAACTTCGGCAGCGGACAGGTCGATGTTCGCCGGAATGATGTCGAGGTTCTCCGTCGACGTGTGACAGATCGTCGCCTTGACGTCCGCCTTCGGGTTCATGAGCAGCGTATAGATCGTCTGCTCCATGTCGAGGGCGTTGATTCCCAGGCCCACAGATGCGGCACCCTGCGGATCGAAGTCCACGATCAAAACACGACGGCCGTACTCGGCCAACGCGGCGCCCAGGTTAATGGTGGTCGTCGTCTTACCGACGCCGCCCTTCTGGTTGCACATCGCGATCACGCGGGCGGGACCATGCCCCGACAGCGGCGCGGGCACGGGAAAATCGACCGGCTCTTCGTGCAGGTCGGGCGTCAGCGTAGGATGCGAGTTCGTGGTCACGTCCCCATCCTAATTCATGACCGCGCCGATGCGGCGGTGCCACGCGCCCGCGGGTGCGAGAGCGTAAATACCTCACGCAGCGCCTGGGCGGTCACCCGGGTGTAAATCTGCGTCGTCGACACCGATGCGTGTCCAAGGAGTTCCTGCACCTCACGCACACTCGCTCCACCTTCAAGCAGGTGTGTTGCAAAAGAATGCCGCAAGGTATGCGGGGACACGCGATCTCCCAGCTGCGCCGCCTCCGCCGCGCGCCGGATGGCCGTCCAGGCGCTCTGCCGGGACATCGCGCCACCCCGAGAGTTCAGGAAGAATACGGTGGATCCACGGCCTCGTGCGGCGAGTACCGGGCGAGCACGCACCCGATACGCGTGAAGAGCGTCGACCGCAAAGGACCCCACGGGAACGATTCGTTCTTTACGTCCTTTGCCAAACAGGCGCACGACGGGAACATCGCCGTCGAGGTCCAGGTCGTCGGCGCTGAGCGAGACGGCCTCGGATACGCGAGCGCCCGTCGCGTAAAGAAGTTCGAGCAGAGCTGCGTCGCGCAGGCCAATCGGGGAATCATCTGCATGAGCGGCGTCGAGGAGGCGCCCAATCTCGTCGACCGACAGAGCCTTGGGCAGGTGACGGCCTTGACGAGGAGCATGCAGCGCCGCAGCCACGTCCGTCCCAACAGCACCCTCGGTGAGCGCGTACTTGTGCAGTCCGCGGATCGCGGCGGACGCGCGCGCCACGGACGAGGCCGCAGCGGGTTTGCCAGTGACCTCACCGGAGGCCAGACGCATCATGTAATCCTCGATGTCTCGCGTACTCACGTCCGCGACAGTGACCTTTCCGCGGGCCTTCATGTCAAACGCGTAGCGAGCTGCATCCCTGCGATAGTTCGAAACTGTATGCGCAGAGGCCCCTTTCTCGACGCGCAGATAATCCACCCACTCGTCAACGACAGCTTCCAAAGACGTCATAGTGACAGGGTAAGCGACTGTGCAACATATGTGCGTGAGCGCTATCGGCATGCGCACATATTCGCTAGACTGTGACGCGGTAAACCATTTCCGCCCCAATGCAGGGGCCCAACAACTGGAGACCAACGTGTCACTTCACTGGGATCACATCGATGACGAAGCGGTCAAGACCGCTAAGCTCCTCGCCGCCGACGCCGTCGAGCAGGCCGGTTCGGGCCACCCCGGTACCGCCATCTCACTCGCCCCCGCCGCCTACCTCCTCTACAACAAGGTCATGAACGTCGACCCGGCCGACCCCCGCTGGATCGGACGCGACCGCTTCATCCTCTCGGCCGGCCACTCGTCGCTGACCCAGTACGTCCAGCTCTACCTGTCCGGCTTCGGTCTCGAGCTCGACGACATCAAGACCCTGCGCACCGCCGGCTCCCTGACCCCCGGCCACCCCGAGTACGGCCACACCAAGGGCGTTGAGATCACCACCGGCCCGCTGGGCACCGGCATCGCCTCCGCCGTCGGCTTCGCCATGAACGCCCGCCGCGTCCACGGCCTGCTCGATCCCGAGACCCCCCTCGGCGAGTCCGTCTTCGACCACAACGTCTACGTCATCGCCGGCGACGGCTGCTTCGAGGAAGGCGTCTCCGCCGAGGCTTCGTCGCTCGCGGGCACCCAGGAGCTGGGCAACATCACCGTCATCTGGGACGACAACCACATCTCCATCGAAGACGACACCTCGATCGCCTTCACCGAGGACGTCCTGGCCCGCTACGAGGCCTACGGCTGGCACGTCCAGCGCGTCGACTGGCTCGGTGAGGACGGCTCCTACGAGGAGAACACCGCTGCCCTGAACGATGCCCTCGACGCCGCCAAGGCCGAGACGAAGAAGCCCTCGCTCATCGCGCTGCGCACCATCATCGGCTGGCCGACCCCCGGCAAGCAGAACACCGGTGGCATCCACGGCTCCAAGCTCGGCTCCGAGGCCCTCAAGGGCCTGAAGGAAGCCCTGGGCGCCGACCCCGAGAAGATGTTCGACGCTGACGCCGCCATCGTGGACGAGGTCCGCGCCCGCGCCGCCGCCCGCGCCGCCGAGTACCGCAAGGACTGGGATGCCCGCTTCGAGGCGTGGAAGGCCGCTCACCCCGAGCAGGCCGCCCTGCTGGAGCGTCTCCTCGAAGGCCGCCTCCCCGAGGGCTGGGAAGCCGCACTGCCCACCTTCGAAGAGGGCAAGGCCATCGCGACCCGCGCCGCCTCCGGCCAGGTCCTCAACGCGATCGCCCCCGTCCTGCCCGAGCTGTGGGGCGGCTCCGCCGACCTCGCCGGCTCGAACAACACCTTCCTGAAGGGCGAGCCCTCGTTCCTGCCCGCGCACCGTTCCTCCTCGTCCTTCAGCGGCGACGAGTTCGGCCGCAACCTGCACTTCGGCGTGCGCGAGTTCGCGATGGGCGCTGCCCTCAACGGCATCGCCGCTGACGGCTTCACCCGCGCGTACGGCGGCACGTTCTTCGTGTTCTCCGACTTCATGCGCGGCGCCGTGCGCCTCGCCGCCCTCATGGATCTGCCCGTCACCTACGTGTGGACCCACGACTCCATCGGCGTGGGCGAGGACGGCCCGACCCACCAGCCGATCGAGCACCTGGCCTCCTACCGCGCGATTCCGAACTTCGCTGTCGTGCGTCCCGCCGACGCCGCCGAGACGGCCGCATCCTGGAAGGCCATCCTCGAGCAGACCCACCCGGCCGCCATCATCCTGTCGCGCCAGAACCTGCCCAACCCGGCACGTGGCGAAGGCACCGGCCTGGCCACCACCGAGGACCTGGCGCGCGGTGCCTACGTCCTGGCCGACACCGAGGGAACGCCCGACGTGATCCTGCTGGCCTCCGGCTCCGAGGTCTCCGTCGCCCTCGAGGCGCGCGAAGCCCTGGCCGCCGACGGCATCGCCGCCCGCGTCGTGTCCGTGCCCTGCCTCGACTGGTTCGAAGCCCAGGACCGCGAGTACCGCGACTCCGTCCTGCCCCCGTCGGTGCGCGCCCGCGTCTCCGTCGAGGCCGGCATCGCCCTGCCGTGGTACCGCTGGATCGGCGACGCCGGCCGCGCGGTCTCCATCGAGCACTTCGGCGCCTCCGCGCCGGGCGAACTCCTCTTCAAGGAATACGGCATCGATGCCGAGCACGTGACCGCAGCCGCGAAGGAATCCATCGAGGCCGCTCGTTCGTGACTTTATAGTCAACTGAACTGAACATAGGGCTGCTGGCGCGCGAGGGCGTGCCAGCAGCCCTATTCTCTTACACATGTGTGGGTCCTCGGTCCCGTTCCATTTCCCCCTGCGGGCGAAGCGTTCGGGCCCCGGCCTCGTCCTTCCCCCTAGCGAACGGAGCGACCACTCGTGACCAACGAGATCCCCACCCTGCGCGATCCACAGGATCGCAGGCTTCCGCGCATCTCCCCGCCGTGTGGCCTCGTCATCTTCGGCATCACGGGCGACCTTGCGCGCAAGAAGCTCCTTCCCGCGATCTACGACCTCGCCAACCGTGGTTTGCTCCACCCGGCGTTCTCCCTCACCGGCTTTGCGCGCCGCGACTGGAGCCCGCAGGACTTCGAGGAATACGTGCGCGCCTCCATCGAGGCGCACACCCGCACCGGCTTCAACGAGGGGACCTGGAACCAGCTGCGCTCGGGCCTGCGCTTCGTCTCGGGCACCTTCGACGACCCCGATGCCTACCGCCAGCTGGCCGACACCGTCGCCGAGCTCGACCACTCGCGCGGCACCGGCGGCAACCACGCGTTCTACCTGTCGATTCCGCCCTCATACTTCCCGGTCGTGGCCAAGCACCTGTCCGACACGGGCCTCAACAAGCGTCAGGGTCGCGAATGGCGTCGCGTCATCATCGAGAAGCCTTTCGGACACGACCTCAAGTCCGCGCAAGAGCTCTCCGATGTCATCTCGCAGATCTTCGACGAGCAGGACGTCTTCCGCATTGACCACTACCTGGGCAAGGAAACCGTCCAGAACATCATGGCGATGCGCTTCGCGAACGCGATGTTCGAGCCGCTATGGAAGGCGAACTACGTCGATTCCGTGCAGATCACGATGGCCGAGGACATCGGCATCGGCACGCGCGCGGGCTACTACGACGGCATCGGCGCGGCCCGCGACATCATCCAGAACCACCTGCTTCAGCTCATGGCGCTGACCGCCATGGAGGAGCCCGTCCACTTCACGCCCGAGGAAATCCGATCGGAGAAGGAGAAGGTGCTCTCTGCAGTGCGCCTGCCCGAGGACCTGGCCATCGATACGGCTCGCGGGCAGTACGCCGGCGGCTGGCAGGGCGGCGATCAGGTGCGCGGCTACCTCGAAGAGGACGGCATTCCGGCCGACTCGACCACCGAAACCTTCGCCGCGATTAAACTCTTCGTGGACACGCGTCGCTGGGCGGGCGTGCCCTTCTACCTGCGCGCCGGCAAGCGCCTCGGCAAGCGCGTCACCGAGATTGCTGTCATTTTCAAGCGCTCGGCCCACGTGCCCTTCGGCAACTCCGAGCTCAGCGAGTCCGGCCAGAACGCGCTCGTTATCCGCGTCCAGCCGGACGAGGGCCTGACCCTCAAGCTCGGCGCGAAGGTTCCGGGCACTTCCATGCAGGTGCGTGACGTGACCATGGACTTCGCCTACGGTCACGCGTTCACCGAGGACTCGCCTGAGGCATACGAGCGCCTCATCCTGGACGCGCTCGTCGGCTCCGCTCCCCTGTTCCCGCACCAGCGCGAGGTCGAGGCCTCGTGGAAGATCCTCGACCCGATCCTGTCCTTCTGGGAGACCGAGGGGCAGCCCGAGCCCTACGCGCCCGGCACGTGGGGTCCCCAATCCGCGCACGACATGCTGGCCCGCGACGGCCGTTTCTGGAGGCTCCCGTGATCATCACCCTGAAGAACACCACGTCGGCCGAGGTCGCCTCCCGCATCGTGGAGCTGCGCGACGAGCGCGGTTCCGCCGCTCTGAGCCGTGTCCTCACACTGCTCATCTGCGTGCCCGACCTCATCGATGTCGACAACGCGATCGAGGTTTCCGACGCGGTCTCGCGCGAGCATCCCTGCCGCGTGATCGTCATCGTCGAGCCTGAGTCCACAGAGGGCACGGCGCGTCTGAACGCCCAGATCCGCGTCGGCGACGCAGCGGGCCTGTCCGACATCATCATCCTTGAGCCTCGCGGTGAGGCCGCGTCGAACATCGACTCGCTCGTCATGCCGCTTCTCCAGTCTGACACGCCTGTCGTCACCTACTGGCCGGTCGTTCCCCCGCAGAACCCGGGCGCGCACCCGCTTGGTCGCCTCGCGGTCAAGCGCATTACAGACTCGCGCGCAACAGAGTGTCCCATGGATACCCTGTCGGCCCTCTCGGCCGTCTACACCCCCGGCGACACTGATCTCGCGTGGGCCGGCGTCACTCTGTGGCGGGCACTGCTTGCGGCCGTCGCAGAGGACTTTGACCGCCTGCCGACATCGATCCGCGTCGCGGGTAACGCGACGCACCCCTCGCCCTTCCTCGTGGCCGCGTGGCTGCATCACCAGCTGGGCGTGCCCGTCGAGCGAGTCGTGGATCCCGAGGCCCTCACGATCACGGACATCACGTTCTTCTTCGACGACGACACGACCGTGTCGCTGTCGCGTAGCGCCTCCTCGTCGGTCGCGCGCCTGTCGCGCCCGGGCCTCGAAGATCGCTCCGTGAACCTCGCGCGCCGCTCCGTGCAGGACTCCCTCATGGAGGATCTGCGTCGCATGGATCCGGACGTCTACTACGGCGAGCTCCTCACGAAGGAACTTCCGCGGCTGGCTGCATGCTCTGAGGGTGAGTGACGATGGTGGCTGTCCACACGCTTGAGGTCTACCCGACCGTCGAGGAACTGAACGAGGCCGTGGGCCGTGCGTTCCTTGCTCGTCTGAGCACACTCATCAACGAGGCCGAGGCCGATTCTCGCGTCAACCTGGCCATCTCTGGGGGCGCGATCACGACGAGCCTGCTGCCCTCGTTGCTTCCGTTCGTTGGCGACGTCGATTGGTCCCGCGTGCGCGTGTGGTTGGTCGACGAGCGTTATGTGCCCGCCGGCAACGAGGATCGCAACGACGATCAGGCATGGGAGGGCTTCCTCCATGCGGCCTCCGGCGTCGAGTTCGTCCGTATGCCAACCTCGGATGCGTCCGCTCCCGGCGCGGGTTCCCTCGACGAGGCGACCGTGGCGTTCGCCGACACGTGGCGTGAGATCATGGGCGAGGGTTCCTTTGACATCGCACTGATCGGCATGGGTCCCGACGGGCACATCTGCTCGCTCTTCCCGGGCCGCGTCGATGTGGATGAGGCTTCCCCCATTCTGGCGATCCGCAATTCTCCCAAGCCGCCGCCCGAGCGCATCACGGTGTCGATGCCCGTCATGCGCGCGTGCGGCGAGGTGTGGCTGACGACGGCGGGTGCAGCGAAGGCGGATGCTCTCGGGCGCGCCTTCGCGGGCACTTCACCCCTTGACCTCCCGGTCGCGGGCGTCCTCTCCCCCACGACGCGCGTTTATCTCGACGAGGCGGCTGCCGCGCGAATTAAGCTCGCGTGATACTACAACATCACCGTGTGGGGCCGTCCTCTTCATGAAGAGGACG
>NZ_ALCB01000067.1:0-36411 GCF_000282935.1 Actinomyces sp. ICM39 | reverse complement strand
CGGGGCGGGCGCAGGAGCAGCCTCGGCAGCGGGGGCGGCCGGGGTGATCTCCTCGTCCTCTTCCTCCTCCATCACGGCGACGTCGGTCGCGTAGACGCGGGGCTCGTCGCGCTGGACGTTGAACACGTCGACACGAGAGAGCGCGAACTCGGGGGCGAGCAGGGTGCGGGAGGCGAGGTTGGCCAGGGTCGGGGCGGCACCGAGGCCGACCTCGATGACCTGGTCGACGCCCAGGCCGGCAACGCCGGGGGCAGCCTCTTCGGTCGAGAGCAGCACGCGCTGCGTCTCGATCCAACGCACCGGGGAAGCGAACTGCCAGCACAGCAGCTCGATGAGCAGCGTGCGGGTCAGTACACCCGGGTTGGCCAGTGCGGCGTCCCACGCGCCTTCCGTCTCGAGCAGCTCGCGCACCGTCTCGGAGGGAACCACGTCGAGGATGGACTGAGCGAACTCGCGGGTGAGCTCGAAGGGACGAGCCACCAGGTTGGGGATGTAGCGGCCCACGAGCTTCGCGGGATCGATCTCGGCGGGGATACGCTCGTCGAGCTTCGTACGGAAGTCCGCCACGCCGCTGCGCAGGACAGTGGAGTGGAAGGGCACGTCAATGCCGGGAACGTACATGAAGGGACGCTTGCCACCGTGCTCGGCGGCGCGCTTGGTGGCGTCCTCCTCGAGGGCCTTCAGGCCCGCGACCGTACCGGCGACGGCGTACTGCTGGCCGGCCAGGTTGAAGTTGACGATCTGGAGGAACTCACCCGATGCCTGAGCGATCGACTCGACGTATTCCACGACGTGAGCGTCGTCGATGCCGAACTGGTTCGGGCGCAGGGCACCCATGCGATAGTTCGAACGGCCCTTCTCGTCGCGGGGCACGAGCGAGTGCATCGTGGAACCGCGCTGGAAGACCAGGTCGAGGACGATTTCGAGCGGGAAGACCTCGGCGTATGCGGCCAGCGCGTCGTACTCGCCCAGCGAGTGACCGGCGAAGGCAGCACCCGGAACCAGCACGCCCTCTTCACGCATGCGGGCCGTCTGGCCAATCGCCAGCGTCGCGAGCGCAACCTGCGTGAACTGGGTGAGGTTCAGGACGCCCTCGGGGTGACGGTAGGTCACGCCGCGCGCCACGATCTCGGTCGGGTTGTCGCGCACGATCGCCAGGATGGAGAAGCCCATCGCGGAGCGGGTGTGCGCGTCGGCGCGGCGCCAGACCTCGTCCACAGCCTTGGACTTGGTGCGCTCGTCCAGGCCCATGCCGGCGCTTTGGATGCCCTGGCCGGGGTAGACGTAGGCGACCTTCGGGGCGAAGGTGTAGGCCGACGCACGCGAGACGACCTGCTTGTTGATGCGGCAGGTGACCTCGAGGGACAGGCCGCCACCGACGACGCGGCCCACGCGCTCGACGGTGATCTCAACCTCGTCGTTCAGGTCGACGGTGCCGTACATGTAGTACGTCCAGCCGGCGATCTGAGTGCCGCCCTGACCGGCGACAACGGCCTCAGCCGCATGCTGAGCGGTGGCCGACAGCCACATGCCGTGCACCAGAGGCGCGTCCATGCCCGCGACCTTGGCGGCCGCGTAGGAGGTGTGGATCGGGTTGTAGTCGCCCGAGACGATCGCGAAGGGCGTCATGTCGTCGGGAGCCTTGACGGTTACGCGGCGCAGGACCGATCGGGGAGTGTCGACGACCTCAACGTTTGCGCCGCCGAAGGGCGCGGCCTCGGAGGGGGCGCGGTTGCCGGTGGCGCGGCCGCGGATCGCGAAGCGCTCCTGCGTGGAGCCCACGTACTCACCGTTCGAGGTCAGTTCGAGGGCGACCGTAACGATGCGGCCGGACGAGGACTCATCGACCGCGGCCACGTGGCTGGTCACGTCGATCGTGGTGATGCCGCGCTCGAGCATCTGCTCGGGCGTGTACTCCAGCGTGATCGAGTGATCGAGGTGGACCGCGTTGAGCAGACCCTCGATGACCGGGTAGTCGTTGTGGATGGCCGAACCCAGGGCCGCGTAGATCGCGGGCCAGGCGGGGCCGAGCAGGGCGTCGGGTGCCCAGGCAGCCAGCTCGTAGTCGGCGGGAAGGGCCGCGCCCGTGGCTTCGGCGTGGTCGAAGCCCAGGGTGGGGGCCAGCGTGAAGGAGTAGTGTGCCTCGCCGAAGACGGACTTGGTGGAGGGAACCATGACGGGCAGGGCGTCCACGGTGTCACCGGCGACGGACACGGAGGTCACGCCGGCGGTCGCCGCGAGCATCGCGTACATGTGCTGGGGCAGCTTGGCCTCGTCGATGACGGGGACCGCGCCGTCCTCGCCGGACAGAACCAGCGGGAAGACCAGCTCGCGCACCGCGTGCTTCTCGGCGCCGCGCGGGTCGTTATCCCACGCAGTGTCGAGGTGGATGACCATGTCCACGCCGGTGTCGGTCGGGTTCAGGGACACGCGATCCTCGTCGAGGATGGAGGCCGGGTTGGTCATGAGGTGGCCGGTCCACGAGATGAAGGGGACCTTGCGCAGCCATTCCTCGCGGGTGGCGGAGGGCTTGCCGTTACCCAGACGCGAGGCGACGGGGGTCGCGACGGCACCCGAGGCGGCGAGGCGCTCGGCTGCGGCGGCCTCGAAGCGGCCCAGCAGAGAGCCGACGGGCTCGTCGACGCGGTCAATGCCGGCCACGGAGACGGGGCCGGGGATGATGCGGACCTGGTCGGCGGTGTAGCGCTCGTCCTGTGCCTGCCACAGGCAGTCCTGGCCCCACCAGCGGATGAGGTCGTCGTCCAGGATCGGAACGAAGGGCATCGGCTTGGGGTAGGAGCGGCACAGGGCCGGGAACCAGGCGGCGTCGATGGGGGTGACGTGCGTGGTCGCGGCGTTCGGGTAGGCGGCCATCAGGCGGTCGGCCGCGGCGTGCGCGTCGGCGACGTCCTCGACGGTCGGGAACAGGGTTTCGACCTCACCGTGATCCACGGGGGCCAGACGCGCCTCGACGCGCTGGAGGAGGTCGTGGTAGCGGATCTGCCACGTGGGATCGACCCACGGGTAGGACAGGTCGGCGAAGCGACGCACCCAGGCCTCGTAGGTCATCTCTTCGAGATCACCGAAGTAGGGCTTGGCCGTGTGGGAGAGGATCTCGACGATCTCGTCCTTGCGGGCGCGCACCTGGGCGCCGTCGGAGCCGATCTCGGCGATGATGCGCGCGGCTGCGGCCGCGGCGTTGGAGACCTCGTGCATGTCGGCGCGCAGGTGCGACAGACCGGAGGTCATGCCGCCGCGGGTCACGCCCTCGCCGACCCAGCCGCCCAGCTCGTCGTTGTCGGGCACACCGGGCGTGGCCACGAGGAGTTCCTTGACCGCCTTGGTGGTGTGCGCTTCCTTCGTGGTCATCGCGGCGGTGCCCACGAGGACGCCGTCGACGGGCATCGGCGGGCGGCCGTAACGAGCGGACCAGTCGCCGGTGAGGAAGTCAGCGGCGCGCTCCGGCGTGCCGATGCCACCGCCCACGGTGAGGACGATGTTGGACTGAGCGCGCAGCTGGGCGTAGGTGGCCAGCAGCAGGTCGGACAGGTCCTCCCAGGAGTGGTGGCCGCCGGAGTGGCCGTCCTCGACCTGGACGATGACCTTGATCGGGTCGGCCTCGCGAGCGATAGCGATGACCTTACGGATCTGGTCAACCGTGCCGGGCTTGAAGGCCACGTAGGGGAAGCCGTCGGCGCGCAGCTGCTCGATGAGAGCCAGGGCCTCGTCCTGCTCGGGGATACCCGCGGAGATGACGACGCCGTCGATGGGGGCGCCGGACGCGCGCGAACGCGACACGATGCGAGCCTGACCGAACTGGAGGTTCCACAGGTAGCGGTCCAGGAACATCGAGTTGAACTCGGCGGTGTGGCCGGGGCGCAGCTGGGCGCGCAGGCCCGCCAGGTTCTCGTTGTAGACCTCTTCGGTGACCTGGCCACCGCCGGCCATTTCGGCCCAGAAGCCGGCGTTTGCGGCAGCAGCGACGATCTCGGGATCGACGGTCGTGGGCGTCATGCCGGCCAGGAGGACGGGGGAGCGGCCGGTCAGGCGCGAGAAGGCGGTGTCAACGACGGTCTTGCCGTTGGGAAGGGTCACGAGGCCGGGACGCAGGTGCGACCAGTCGGTGCCGGGCTCGGGGGCCCAGCCGGGGGTGGCAGCCTTGTCACGGTCCGCGGCGGTACCAGCGGCGACGACGCCAACGCCGGTGCCCTCGACGAGGGCGCGGGTCATGCGAACCGTCGTAGCGCCCGGGCCCATGTCGATGATCCAGCGCGCGCCGGACTCGGTGGCCGCGCGGATCTGTGCCGGCCAGTCCACGGGCGTCGTGAGGACGGCGGAGGCCAGGGAGTGGGCCATCTCGGCGTCGATACCGCACTGGGCGGCCCACTCATCCACGAGGACGAGGGCGTCGGCAAGCATGGGGGAGTGGAAGGGCACGTAGACCGGCAGGTACTCGCACACGGGGCTCAGTGGGCGGCCGCCGCGCTCGTGAGCGTCGTGAGCTGCCTTGTCCTTGGCGGCGGCTCGCTCGATGGCCGCAACCAGAGACGCCAGGTCGTTGGGGGCACCCGAGACCACGTGGGTGTCGGTGTCGTTACGCAGAGCGATCGACAGCGGGTGCGAGGTCGACGGCAGAGAGGAAACGATGCTCTCCAGGAGCGCGTCGGACACGCCGCGCACGGACACCATGTAGGTCGCGTCGCCGGCGTGCGGGGCGCGAGCGCGGCGCGTAATACGAGCGGCAGCCGCGCCGATCAGACGAGCGAGCGCGAACACGGAGGCAGCCCGGGCCTCGTCCCCGGCGATCCACGCACGGGCGATCTCAACGCCGAGCACGCCCTGAGAGTGTCCCTCAAATGCGGTGGGCTGGTTGCCCACGATGTTCAGACCTGCGCGCGTGAGGTCGATGAGCGCACCCAGCTGGGCGGCAACAATACCCGGAACGGACAGAGCCGCCTCGTCGGGGCCGCCCACCTCACGAGTCACCGCCGCGTCGCCGGCCTCCGCCGGAATAGCGAAAGGCAGGGTAGCAACCGACTGGGTGGCCAGTGAACGGCGCACGGGGGAGAGCACCTGGTCCGAGGACTTGATGACCCCGGCGACGATCGCCGCAATCTCGGGATCGTGAGAGATCTCGTCGAGGGCAGCGCGCCACGGGGTGGCCTGACCGGCAAAAGTCAGCGCGTAGGGGGTCTCATTCAGAGAGGACACAAACGACATGTTCTTACTTTCCTTCGGGGACAATTCTTCTCAAACGACGCCGGTCACAGGGGGCCGTTGTCGTGACGCTTGACGTGGGGTGCACGCTGGTCCTTCGTGGCCAGCAGATGCAGGGAATCGATGATGGTCTGGCGAGTATCAGCGGGAGCGATGATGCCGTCGAGCTGTCCCGAGGATACGGAGACCTCGGGGTTGACGGTCTCCTCCTCGTAGCGGGCTACAAGCTCGGCCTTCGTCTCCTCGAAGGTTCCGTTCTCGCGGGCGGCAGCAAGCTCGCGGCGGTACATGATCGACGCTGCGCCCTCCGCGCCCATGACGGCGATCTGAGCGTCGGGCCACGCGAACGCCAGGTCCGCGCCGATCGACTTCGAGCCCATGACGATGTAGGCGCCGCCGTAGGCCTTGCGCAAGATGACGGTCACCATCGGCACGGTCGCGTTCGCGTAGGCAACGATGACCTTCGCGCCGCGGCGGATAATGCCCGCCTGCTCCTGCTCGGTGCCCGGACGGTAGCCGGGAACATCGACGAAGGTGACGATCGGCAGCCCAAACGCGTCGCAGAAACGCACGAAGCGGGCCGCCTTCTCCGAGGCATCCACGTCGAGCGTGCCCGCATCGTTCATCGGCTGGTTCGCCACGATGCCGACCGACTGGCCATCGACGCACGCGAAACCGATCGTCACGTTGGGAGCGAACAGGTCCTGAATCTCCACGTACTCACCGTGGTCGACGAGCGAACGCACCACGTCGCGCACGTCGTAGGGCTGACGCGCCGACGTCGGTACCAGGTCGGCAACCGCGCGGGCCGCAGCCTCGTCCTCGGGATTGGGAATGTATTCGTATTTGGGGGGAGCGACCTCGCACGAGGAGGGCAGGTAGTCCAGCAGGGATCGCACGTAGTCGATCGCCTCTTCCTCCGTGTCGGCCATGTGGTGGGCGACGCCGGACTGGAAGTTATGGATCGTCGCGCCGCCGAGCTCATCGAGCGTCACCTTCTCGCCGGTCGTCGCCGCGACGACGTCCGGACCGGTCACGAACATATGCGAGTTCTCGCGCGTCATGACGATGAAGTCGGTGAGGGCCGGCTGGTACACGGCACCACCGGCGCAGGGTCCCAGGATGATCGAAATCTGGGGAACCAGGCCCGAGGCCTCGCACGTCTTCTTGAAGATGCGGCCGTACTGGGCAAGTGCGACGACGCCCTCCTGGATGCGGGCGCCGCCCGAATCCTGAATACCGACGATCGGAATGCGCATGCGGATGCCCCGGTCGATCAGGTCGACGATCTTGTCGCCCTCGACTTTGCCCAGGGTGCCACCCAGCACCGAGAAGTCCTGCGCGTAGGCGGCGACCATCCGCCCCTGCACGCGACCGTAACCGGCGGCCACAGCTGAACCGATACGACCTTCGCGCACAGAACCACCGATGAACTGACCGACCTCGTGCCACACGCCGTCGTCAAAGAAGAGAGACAGACGCTCGCGCGCCGTCAGCTTCTTTTTCGCGTGCTGGCGCTGGGCGGCCTTCTCTTCGGCGGCCTGAGCGATCGCGTCCTGGGCCTGAATGAACCCGTCACGCGTGAGCGGGCTGGGGGTGCTCATTGTGCCTCCTCTTCAGTGGCGACGTGGGCGATGCGAGTCCCGGCGGTCACGGTGTCGCCCTGCTTGATCGACAGGGAGGTGACGGTGCCCGCACGCGGGGCCAGCAGCGGCTTTTCCATCTTCATGGCCTCAAGGACGGCCACGAGCTGGCCTTCCTCGACCTGGTCGCCCTCGGACACGGCCAGGGCAACGACGATGGCCTGCATGGGCGCGACGATGTCGCCGGGAGCGCCCTGGTGAGGGCCGGCCTGGACGGCGGACGAACCCGCGCGACGCGGGGCCGAGCGCAGCGGCTGAGGCGGGCGAGGGGCCGCGGCGGCCGGAGCGTTGAACATGCCGGCCGGCAGGGTCAGCGACACCCGGCGGCCATCCAGCTCGATGATGTACGTCTGACGGGGCAGGTCGGCCGTCGACGAGGCCTCGGCGGGCACAGCCAGATCCGAGTAGTCGTGCTGGGGCATGAATGTCGTCTCGAACCATCGCGTGGAGACGTTGAAGCCGCCGACGCCGCAGAAGTCGGGATCGTTGATGATGTCCTGGTAGACGGGCACCGGGGTGGCTACGCCCTGCACCGAGAACTCGGCCAGCGCGCGGCGGGAACGGGCGAGGGCCTGCTCGCGATCCGCGCCGGTGACGATGATCTTGGCGATCATGGAATCGAAGGCGGTCTGCACGGAGTCGCCCTGATCGATGCCCAGCTCCAGACGGATGCCGGGTCCCAGGGGCCAGTGCACCTCATCGAGGCGGCCTGCCGTGGGGGTCAGGTCCTTCGACGGGTCTTCGGAGGTCACGCGGAACTCGAAGGAGTGGCCGCGAGGCTCCGGGGGAGTGGTCAGCGGCAGGCCCTGGGCGATGCGGATCTGCTCGCGCACCAGGTCGATGCCCGTGACTTCCTCGGACACAGGGTGCTCGACCTGCAGACGCGGGTTGACCTCGAGGAACCAGATGTTGCCGTCCGGCTCGAGCAGGAACTCCACCGTGCCCACGCCCACGTAGTCGACGTACTCGAACAGAGCACGCGACGCGTTCACGAGCGTCTCGTGCGCGCCCTCGGGCAGGAAGGGGGCTGGGGCTTCTTCGACCAGCTTCTGGTTGCGACGCTGCACCGAGCAGTCACGGGTCGAGATGACGTGGAAGTTGCCGTGCGCGTCGCGCGCGGACTGCGTCTCGACGTGACGGGCGACCTCGACAAAACGCTCGACGAAGTGAGCGCCCAGGTCGGCGGCGTCCGTGTGACGCGCGAAGAACAGGTCGAGGTCGGCCTGAGAACGGATGATGCTGATGCCTCGGCCGCCGCCGCCATCGGCGCGCTTGAGCACCACGGGGTACCCGGCGGAGGCGATGAATTCCTCGACCTCCTCGCGCGAGGTCACGGGCTCGGACACGCCCGGGACGGGAGCCACGCCGCACGCCTCTGCCACGCGGCGAGCCTTGATCTTGTCGCCCAGCGCGTCGATCACGGAAGACGCGGGGCCGAGCCACGCGATACCGGCATCCTCGACAGCCCGTGCGAACTCGGAGTTCTCCGAGAGGAACCCGTAGCCGGGATGAATCGCATCCGCACCCGTCTCCAGAGCGATCGCCAGGATCTTGTCACCGTTCAAATACGTCGACGCCGCATCGTCGCCACCGAGGGACAGGGCCTCGTCGGCCTCGCGTGTATGAGGCGCGGCCATATCCTGATCGGCGTAAACCGCGATCGTCGCAATGCCCATATCGGTGGCCGTGCGGCACACGCGCAGAGCGATTTCGCCACGGTTGGCGACGAGGATTCGATTAATTGTTCGCACGCTTCTCCTTGGTGTCGTGAACGGTTGTCAGAGGTAGTCCGGTTGCCAGGACATCTCCGGCGTTAATGTCGTGAGTGCGCCCGTCGTCCGTGCGCACGAGGAGCGAGCCGGTCGGGCTCAGCCCCAGGGCAACGCCTTCCATCGCCGGGTGACCATTTGGATCCGTCGGTTTCGCGAGCGCGATGCGCGTCCCCAGGAGCGGCAATGCGTTCGCGGCCTCGTCAGCCAGCCCGCAATCACGGGCGTTTCCATGGGTAACGAGGCCTCGGATGCGAGAGTCGAGCCCCTTAAGGATCTGGGCAAGCAGGGTGTGGGAGACGGAGGTGGGATCAGCTCCGGCCTCAGCGTCGCCCTCGGCGTACAGGGAGGTGGCCTGCGGTGTAGCGAGATGATCGGAGTCCTGGGCGATGTTGATGCCGTAGCCGAGAATCGCGCTCGTCGTAAACGGGGACGAGGCCGGGGCGAGCTGGGCGAGGATGCCGCAGATTTTGCGTGCTCCGTCGACGAGCACGTCGTTGGGCCACTTGAGAGAAACGCTGTGGCTGAGGGGGGAGAGACGAGGGGAGAGTGCGTCGCGCACGGAGAGCGCACACGCGTGTACGAGCCAGCCGAGCATCTCAGTGGGAAACGAGGTGGGGAGGGAAACGATGGTGGAGGCGAGGAGGGCCTGACCATCCGGGGTTGTCCACGTGCGCCCGAGGCGGCCGCGGCCTGCGCTTTGGCGATCGGCGATGATCGTTGTCAGGTGGGGAGTGGCGGTCGTCGTGTCGGTGAGGAGGGACGCTGCGAGATCGAGGGTGGAGGACGTGTCGCTCACGTGATAAACGGGGGAGTGAACGCCCTCAATGACGATGCGTGTTGCGCGCTCCATGCCACCTCCTGCCGGGTCTTTCGCGTGTTTGACAGGGGAGATAGTGCTCCCCAGGTACTTCAAAGTTTGTCTCAAAAATCAAACCTACGCATGCGTTTCTTAAAAAATTGGAACAGTTTCTGGCAAATCACTACGGATCCGTAACCAACGCGGAACCCTTGCGAGGAGCGGGAGCGGGGAAATCCCGACAAAAGGCGCTGAGATGAGGATCACCGACCCCTGCGTCCCGCTGGGTGGCTCACTGGCCCGTGCAGGGTCGGTACCATAGGGAGGAACATGCGCGCGTGGGCGCGCCCCAAACCACCCGAACGGAGTAACGTGGCGGAGTTTATTTATCAGATGATCAAGGCTCGCAAGGCCATCGGTGACAAGGTCATCCTCGACGATGTCACCATGAGCTTCTTCCCGGGCGCCAAGATCGGTATGGTCGGCCCGAACGGTGCCGGTAAGTCCTCGATCCTGAAGATCATGGCCGGCCTGGATGAGCCCAGCAATGGTGAGGCTCGCCTGACCCCCGGGTACACCGTCGGCATCCTCATGCAGGAACCCGTTCTTGACGAGACGAAGACCGTCATTGAAAACGTGCGACTGGGTGCCGCCGATATCTTCGGCAAGCTCGCCCGCTTCAACGAGATCTCCGAAGAGATGGCGAACCCCGACGCTGACTTCGACGCGCTCATGGAAGAAATGGGCAAGCTGCAGACGGAAATTGACGCCGCCAATGCCTGGGATATTGACTCTCAGCTCGATCAGGCGATGGACGCCCTGCGTTGCCCGCCGCCGGACCAGCCTGTGTCCGTCCTCTCCGGTGGTGAGCGCCGCCGCGTGGCCCTGTGCAAGCTCCTCATTGAGGCCCCCGACCTGCTGCTGCTCGACGAGCCCACGAACCACCTCGATGCCGAGAGCGTGCTCTGGCTCGAGAAGCACCTCGCGTCCTACCCGGGCGCGGTCATTGCCGTCACCCACGACCGTTACTTCCTCGATCACGTCGCTGGCTGGATCGCCGAGGTTGATCGCGGCCACCTCTACCCCTACGAGGGCAACTACTCCACCTACCTGGAGACGAAGGAAAAGCGCCTGTCCGTCCAGGGGCAGAAGGACGCCAAGCTGGCCAAGCGTCTGAAGGAAGAACTCGAGTGGGTTCGCTCTAACGCGAAGGGCCGCCAGGCCAAGTCGAAGGCCCGTCTGGCCCGCTACGAGGAGATGGCCGCCGAGGCCGAGCGCACCCGCAAGCTCGACTTCGAGGAAATTCAGATTCCGCCGGGTCCGCGCCTGGGTAGCGTCGTCATCGAGGCGAAGGATCTGCAAAAGGGCTTTGGCGACCGCTCGCTCATCAATGGTCTGTCCTTCTCGCTGCCGCGTAACGGCATCGTCGGCGTCATCGGCCCGAACGGCGTCGGTAAGACCACCCTGTTCAAGACGATCGTCGGTCTCGAGCCGCTCGACGGCGGCGAGCTGACGATCGGCGAGACCGTCAAGATCAGCTACGTCGACCAGTCGCGCGCCGGCATCGACCCGGACAAGACCCTGTGGGAGGTTGTCTCGGACGGCCTGGACTTCATCCAGGTAGGCAACGTGGAAATGCCTTCGCGCGCCTACGTCTCCGCCTTTGGTTTCAAGGGGCCGGACCAGCAGAAGCCTGCCGGTGTCCTGTCCGGTGGTGAGCGCAACCGTCTGAACCTGGCTCTCACCCTCAAGCAGGGTGGCAACCTCCTCCTGCTGGATGAGCCGACCAACGACCTCGACGTCGAGACGCTCGGTTCGCTGGAAAACGCCCTCCTGGCGTTCCCCGGCTGCGCCGTCGTCGTGACCCACGACCGCTGGTTCCTCGACCGCGTCGCCACCCACATTCTCGCGTGGGAGGGCACTGAAGAGGCGCCCGATAACTGGTACTGGTTCGAAGGCAACTTCGAGGCGTACGAGAAGAACAAGGTGGCCCGTCTTGGCGAGGCTGCCGCGAACCCGCACCGCGTGACGCATCGCAAGCTGACGCGCGACTGATTCGCAGCGTATGAGGGGGAGGGCCTGGCGGTCCTCCCCCTCACGCTGTCTATCGGCGACTCGGCATGTCGGATCATGGCGGGGTGCTCGCTAGTGTGAGCCAGTAGTTTGACAGAGCGTTGGATTGTAGCCCTGCGTTGTGGGATGCGCTCCTGTCAGCGGTTGTTTGTTCGTGAATCGTTCATGTTATGGATCCCACTTGCCTTTTGCGCAGGTCACATCTAGTATGTGATACGAATCGCAAACTTCCGACGGCGCGAAAGGGGCTCCGATGGCGATTGAACAAACGCTCATCGACGCGCTGGGTGGACGCCTCAATATTGTCGAGGTCGAACCCTGCACGATGCGTATCCGTATTCAGGTGAAATCTCAACGGGACGTCGATGAGGCGGCGCTGCGCGTGGACGGCGTATTGGCCGTCGTGCGTTCCGGCGACGTTGTTCAGATCGTGTGCGGAGCTCAGTCTGACGATGTGGCTGCTGCAATGATCTCAATCCTCGAGAGCGTGGCCCATGACACGCCCGCGGAGTCTTTGTCGCAGCGCGTCCATGCTTAATATTTAGAGTGTCATCAGCCCGCAACGTAGAAGGCTTTTTCGTGGATATTCACGCACCCGCATCTGACAACATCGATGAGCTGCGCCGTATCGCCGATGCTAATGGCGTAGCCACCGGATTCTGGGATTGGTACGGGAATTGGGTGGGCGTGAGTGCGTCTACTCTCCTGAAGGTCCTTGGTGCCCTCGGACTGCCCCTCGACGAATCTTCCACGGTCGGGGATGTGCACGAGGCTCTGCGCATCACTGATGAGCGCGAATGGCGCCGCACCCTGCCTCCGACGATCGTCGCCCGCCAGGGTGGTGGCTACCTTTTCCCGGTGCACGTGCCGGACGGCTCATGGGTGAACGTCCAGTGGGTGCTGGAGGATGGCCGTAAGGGCTCGTGTGATCAGGTGGATCGCTACGTTCCTCCGCGCATGATCGACGGCGAGCTCGTCGGCCGCGCCACCTTCGACGTGCCGCACTGGTTGCCGCTCGGATGGCACCGCCTTGTGGCGACTGTCGAGGGCGGACACGTGGAGTCCGCGACCCTCATCATCGTGCCGAACACGCTGTCCCTGCCGCTCCTGGAGTCCTCGCGTCGCGTGTGGGGCGTCAACGCTCAGTTGTACTCGACGCGCTCGGCCTCCTCGTGGGGCATTGGTGACGCCACCGATCTGGCTGACCTGGCTGCCGTGTGTGCGGACAAGGGAGCCGATTTCCTGCTCATCAACCCCGTCCACGCATCGCAGCCGGTGTCCCCGCTGGAGAACTCTCCCTACCTGCCGGTGTCGCGCCGTTGGCTCAACCCGATCTACATTCGTCCCGAGAGCATCGAGGAGTACGCCTCCATGCCCGAGGGTTGGCGTGAGGATATCGAGCTGTTTCGCGACGAGACTCGCCAGTTCGCCATCCGTGAGGACCTGATCGACCGTGATCGCTCGTGGGAGGCCAAGCGCAAGGCCCTCGAGGTCATCTTCGCCGCTCCGCGTTCCTACCATCGCCAGAGCCAGCTGGATCGCTTCATCGAGCGCGGCGGTTCGGAGCTGTCCAACTATGCGCTGTGGTGCGCCCTCGTCGAGCGCGAGGGTACGATCGAGCTGCCCGAGGACCTTGCTCGTTCGTCTGCGCCTCGCGTCGAGCTTGAGCGCCTCGAGCTGGCCGAGCGCGTTGACTTCTACCAGTGGTGCCAGTGGGTCGCCGCCGAACAGCTCGAGCATGCCCAGCACGTGGCGCGCGAGGTCGGCATGGAGATCGGCATCATGGCCGACCTGGCTGTCGGCGTGCACGGCTACGGTTCCGAAAAGTGGAGTCGACCGGAGCTCTTTGCCAGCGGCATGAGCGTCGGTGCCCCACCGGACGTCTACTCCCAGCAGGGCCAGAATTGGTCGCAGCCGCCGTGGTCGCCGCGCAGCCTTGCCGAATCGGGCTACCTGCCGCTGCGTGACATGGTCCGCGCTGCGCTGGCGAACGCAGGCGCGGTGCGCATCGACCACATCCTGGGTATGTTCCGCCTCTGGTGGATCCCGGACGGTTGCGCTGCCACCGAAGGTACGTACGTGTACTACGATCACGAGGCCATGATGGGCGTCATCCTGCTGGAGGCCCAGCGTGCGGGTGCCGTCGTCATCGGCGAGGATCTGGGCGTCGTGGAGCCGTGGGTGCGTGATTACCTGCGCGACCGTGGTGTTCTCGGTACCTCCGTCGTCTGGTTCGAAAAGGAGGGTGGCGGCTGGCCGCTGCGTCCCGAGCACTACCGTGATCGTGCTCTGGCCGCAGTCAACATCCATGACTTGCCGCCCACGCTCGGCTACATCCGCGGTATTCAGACGACGCTGCGTTCGGAGCTCGGCCTGCTGACGGACGATATCGAGACGGTGCGTGCCGGAGATCGTCTTGAACTCGAACAGGTGGGCGCGCGACTGCATGAGTACGGCTGCATCGACGGCGCAGAGCCCAGCGAGCGGGAAACTGTTGAGGGCCTGTACCGCTACGTCGCGAAGACCCCGTCGAAGCTGGTCGTCGCCTCCCTCGTGGATGCGGTCGGGGATGTGCGCCCGCAGAACATGCCTGGCACGGGTGCTGACCAGTACCCGAACTGGTGCGTGCCGCTGTGCGATTCCGATGGCGAAGAAGTCGCGATCGAGGACCTGCCCACGGACGAGCGCCTGACCTCTCTGTTCGCCCTGCTGCGTGGTACCGTCCGCTGACGGACTCAGATACGCTGAATGTGTGAACCCCGCGACCCGAAAGGGTCGTGGGGTTCATGCGTACGATTAGGGTTCAGTCACCATCGGCAAGAGAAAACAACGGATCGAGAATCCCCACCGAGGGCAGTGCTTCATCAAACTCGGGAGACACCGACTCTCCGGGAGGGCTGACGACGATGACCGGCACGCAGGGGGATAGCCCCGCCCCTCGGGCGGGGCCGAGATCCCAGTGGATGAGGGGGGTGCCCGCGTCGACGATATCGCCCTCCTCAACGAGGGGAGCAAAGCCTCGGCCACGCAGGCCGACGGTGTCGATGCCCAGATGAATCAGGATCGAAGGCCCGCGCGTCGAGGTGATAATAGCCGCGTGCGATTTGAGCTTGGTGACCACTCCGTTGATGGGGGAGTGAACGGTCACGCACGTGACATCGGCTTCCGGTAGGAGCGCGCGCCCATCCCCGACGACGCCACTGGCGAAGACGGGATCCGGTACCTCGGACAGGGGCAGGACGTGCGCACCGAAAGGCGCACGGACGAGAAAGCTCACCGGCTCGTGTTCATCTGCTCGACGAGGTCCTCGGAGTCGGGGCCCATGACAACCTGCACGGCGTCACCAACGATGACGACATCGAAGGCTCCGGCTTCGCGCAGCTTGGCCTCGTCGATGAGGTCGGTGTTGGCTGCGTCCAGGCGGATGCGCGTAATGCACGCCTCGAGATTGGAGATGTTGTCCCAGCCGCCCAGGGCCTCGACGAGGGTCGTTGCGGTGTCCATGGTGTCCTCCTTGGCTCAGTCACCGAAACCGTTGCGGTTTGCCTCACACTTATGGTATCGCGACCGCGTACGAATGGGCACACTTGCAGTGTCCGAGCGCGTCACATTATGAGATCGTCGGGGAAGCGTTGGAACCTCGGATACGGGCAGCCGGAGTGAACGCCATCGCAACGCCGGCGACGACGGCGAGCGCCGTGAAGAGGTACATCGCAGCCTCGATCCCGGTGTGGGCGGCAACGATGCCGGCAACGAATGAACCGAGGGGCATGACGCCCCAGACTGCGAAGCGGAAGATCGCGTTCATGCGACCGAGCATGTCGGGAGGACAGATTTCCTGGCGCAGGCTCATCTGGGTGACGTTGTAGACGGTGAGGAAGTAGGAGGACGCGACGCCGCTCACGGCAATGATCCACGCGGCCATGCCCGGGGCGTGAATGGAGGCCGGCTGGGCGACAATCACGAGAACGCCGATGATATTGGTGATGACGAGGGTGCGCCCGATTCCCAGGTGGGCGATCCACACTGGCCGGGTGAGCGCCCCGAGGAATCCGCCGATCGCCCCGGCGCTGAGCAACAAGCCGAGCTGCGTGGCGCTCATGCTCAGGGTGCGCAGCACGAGGAGGGGCAGCAGCACCCGGATGCCCGCGCTTGCAAAGGCCCCGGCGGCAATGCAGGAAAAGAGCGGGTAGAGAATGCGTTGGCCGCGCACGAAGGCGAGGCCCTCGCGTATCTCGGCGCCGAGGGTGGCATCGCTGCGCACAGGAGTGGGCTCGGGCGTGCGAATGCGCCAGATCGCCCACGTGGACGCAACGTAGGTGGCGGCGGTCAGCAGGTAGACCAAGGGAGCAGCCACGATGCCGAGGAGCCAGCCGCCCAGCCCCGGACCCCCGGCAAGGCCGACCTGGTACGAGGCCTCGAGGCGCCCGTTGGCCGCGCCGATGTACCGCTTGGAGGCGATCATGGGAACGTAGGACTGGTAGGCCACGTCGAAGAAGACGGTGGATAGGCCGAGGATGGTTGCGACGACCATGAGGTGTACGAGGGTCAGTGACGAGAGGATGTAGGCCAGGGGGATAGACGTCAGGGCCGTGATGCGCGTGAGGTTCGCGGCGATCATGACGCGGCGCTTGCGCCACCGGTCCACCCAGGCGCCGGCGGGCAAGCCGACAAGCAAAAATGCGAGGGTCTGCAGGGCGGAAAGCAGTCCGATCTGGGTTTCGCTGGCGTGCAGGAGGCTGATCGCGATCGCCGAGGTCGCCAGGGCTCCCACCTGGAAGCCGATCTCTGCGGCGGTTTCACCCGCCCACAGGTGCATGAAGGCGGAGTTACGGGTCAGAGGATGGTGCAGCCAGCGCTGCAGTGATCCGCTCACCGCGCATCACCGAGGCCTTGGCCCCCAGTGCGCTCGACTGTCGTCAGGCCGGCGGCGCGCAGAGCCCATGCCAGGCCGTCTTCGGATACGGAGGGTGCGACGATATCCGCGACGTCTACGAGGGTCTTGCAGTCGTCCCCGATGCTGATGCCGACCGCTGCCGTTGCCACGGCCTCGACGTCGTTGCTGGAGTCGCCAAGCGCGACGGTGTGGGTCAGCGGAATTCCCACG
Source organism: Actinomyces sp. ICM39 (assembly GCF_000282935.1). Classification (NCBI taxonomy): domain Bacteria; kingdom Bacillati; phylum Actinomycetota; class Actinomycetes; order Actinomycetales; family Actinomycetaceae; genus Actinomyces; species Actinomyces sp. ICM39. Next base: position 19,803 of record NZ_ALCB01000067.1, on the reverse strand, counting down.
TGCTCGCAGATCGCGCGGATGCCGACTGCTTTCGACAGATGCGCCGGAACGACCTCGAAGGGAACATATCCCGCGGCACCCACGGAGCCGATGATCGCGCGATAGCCTTCCGGTAGCGCTGCACTGACCCGTTCCATCGATGCCTTCTCGGGCGGGACATATGCTGTGACCTTGGTGAATGCACCGCCGTCGATGCCCACGATAAAGGGCGTGATCGACTGGGCGTATTCGATCCAGTCCTCAGGGTGTTTGCCGGCCCGGGGAACGAAGAAGTCGAGGTATCCCTCGCTGGGCCCCATCTGGTCGGGGCCCTGCCAGATGTAGAAGGCGTCGAGATCCTCCCACAGAGTCGTCAACACCTCGACGTGCTCGCGGGGCATACGCTCGTCCAGGAGCACCTGGTTCCCGATGGCGGCGTATCCTCCCGCGCCGCCGACGAGCCCCTCGAAGCCGACATCCCAAAAGCGCGGGTACACCTCGGGTGCGGAGCGGCCCGTGCACGCGAAGAGCCGGTGTCCGCCCTCCCTGACCTGCGCCAGGGCCTCAATCGCGGATTCTGGGATTCGCTGGCGAGAATCGCACAGCGTCCCGTCGATGTCGACAAAGACTGCACGGGGAGATGGGGACTCGTTCTCGACGCGCGCGGGGACCTCGGTGTCAGTCATAGGATCCATCTTATCCCAGGGTGAAACCGGCCTAGCACGTGCAGAACACGCCCCGCAAACGACAAATCATGCGCACGGTCGGTAGGAAGGGATCCCGTGGTCCACACTGGAACCATCGACGATACCCGCGATGGAGCACGAAAGGCAGTTCACGACGATGGAACCCGCAGCACTGACGGACGCCAACGATCTCACCCTCCTGCAAGCCGCGGCGCTTCTCTCGGGATCGAGCGCCTGGGACTCTCGCCCGATCCCCGCGGCGGGCGTTCCCTCCTTCGTGATGAGCGACGGTCCCCACGGCGTTCGCCGCCAGCTCGGGGACGCCGACCACCTGGGTATCGCGGAGTCGGAGAAGGCAACCTGCTTCCCGACGGCCTCAGCCGTCGCGGCCACGTGGAACCCGGAGCTGGCGCATGAGATGGGTGAGGCGCTGGGGCTGGAAGCGCGAGGCCTCGGTGTCAACGTCCTGCTCGGTCCCGGCCTCAACATCAAGCGTTCGCCCCTGTGTGGGCGTAACTTCGAGTACTTCTCCGAAGATCCGATCCTGGCCGGGCGCATGGCCGCCGGCCTTGTCGAGGGCATCCAGTCCACCGGAACCGCAGCTTGCCCCAAGCACTTCGCTGTCAACTCACAGGAGCTGCGCCGCATGGCCTCGGATTCCATCGTGGACGAGCGCACGATGCGTGAGATCTACCTGACCGGCTTCGAGATCGTCTGTCGAGAGGCCAAGCCGCGGGCGATCATGAGCTCCTACAACCTCGTCAACGGCACCTACGCGCACGAGAACAAGCATCTGCTGACCGACATCCTGCGCACCGAGTGGGGTTTCGACGGCATGGTCATCTCGGACTGGGGTGGTTCGAACAGTGCCGTCGAGGCCGCGCGCGCCGGCGGCAGCCTTGAGATGCCCGCCCCCGGTCTGGCGGGTGCCCGCCAGATTGTCGCGGCCGTCGAGGTCGGGGAATTGGACCCGGCCGACGTCTACGCGCGCGCCCAGGAAGTTCTCAACGTCGCGGCGGCCAGTGCCGGGCTGCCCGCACCCACGCCCTACGACCTCGACGAGCACCATGCTCTCGCCATCCGCATCGCATCAGAAGCGATCACCCTCCTGCGTAACGAGGAGGAGCTCCTGCCCCTGAGCACCGGCACGAGTGTCGCCCTTATCGGCGATCTCGCCGACTCGCCGCGCTTCCAGGGATCGGGTTCCTCCCAGGTCAACCCCACTCGTGTGGAGGCTCCGCGCGAAGTGCTTGAGGCCGGGGGAGAGGCAGCTCGAGGCCTCGTTCTTGAGGGATATGCGAGCGGGTATGAGCGTCATGGCGGCACGAGCGACGCTCTCATCGCCGAGGCCGTGGCCCTCGCCGAGCGCGCTGACGTAGCGCTTGTTTACGTGGGTCTCGACGAGCTGGCCGAATCCGAAGGCCTGGACCGACCCCACATGCGCCTGCCCGAGGGCCAGGATCGCCTCATCGAGGCCGTCGCCGCAGCGAATCCGCGCACCGTCGTCGTCCTGACTGGTGGTGCCAGCGTCGAGATGCCGTGGGCCTCGTCCGTGCCCGCGCTCATCAATGGCTACCTCACCGGCCAGGGAGGCGCCGCCGCGATGCTCGACGTCCTCACCGGCGCCGTCAATCCGTCGGGACGCCTGGCCGAAACCTACGCGCTCTCCGACGAGGACCACCCGACCGCCGCATGGTACCCGGCGACCGGACCGCTCTCGTACTACCGCGAAGGCCCGTTCGTCGGATACCGCTACTTCACGACCGCGGGCATCGACGTTGCCTTCCCCTTCGGCTACGGCCTGTCGTACTCGAGCTTCGAATACTCCGACCTCGCCGTGAACGAGGGGGGAGCGAGCCTGACGATTACCAACACCTCTGCGCGCGACGGCGCCGAGGTCGTCCAGCTCTACGTGAGCGCCCCCGGCGGCGTGTTCGGTCCCGCCCGCGAGCTCAAGGGCTTCGCCAAGGTCGAGGTGGCTGCCGGAGCATCGGTGAGCGTGAGGATTCCCTTCGACCGCTACACATTCCGTCACTGGGAGACCTCGCGCGGTGCGTGGGAGACCGAGGCGGGAACCTGGACGATCCACGTGGGACGTAACGTCTCCGACACACCGCTGAGCGCCACCCTCGCGGTTGACGGAACCACGCCCTCGCCGATCGACCCTGCCCTCGGTCACTACCTGAGTGCAGACGTCGCGCACGTCACCAACGGTGAGTTCGCCGTCCTGCTGGGACGGACAATCCCGACCGCTCACCCCGCGAACGACCTCGTCGCCTCCGACCCGCTGTCTGAGATGACGCGCGCCAAGACCTGGCTCGCCCGCGTCGCCGGACGTAAGCTCCACGCCCTCAAAGCGAAGGCGGACGCGAAGGGAACCCCGGATCTCAACATCCTCTTCGTCCTCAACATGCCTTTCCGTGCCATCGCGAAGATGAGCAACGGCGCGGCAAGCCCCGACATGGTGGACGCGATCCTCGATGCCGTCAATGGACGCCCGCTGCGTGGCCTCACCCGCGCCGCCCTCGGATTCCTCTCCAACGCGCGCGCCAACAAGGCCACCCAGCGCGAACTCGACCAGACCCGATGACGCGGCCCCGGCCTCGTTCGACACGCTGACGTAAAGGACAACTCATGCAGGCATTCAAGCGCTGGTGGAACGCCTTCGAAGACAAGCACACCACGGCCGCCCAGTTCATCGTCTTCTTCATCCTCTCCAACGGCATTACGGTGCTGCAGCTGGTTCTCATGCCGGCGTTCAAGGCGGTGTTCGCCCACACAAACCTCGTCGATACGGCCTTCCAGTTCCTGCCCGTCGGCGTCTCCCACGGGCACACGGTCTTCCTCTTCGACTACCCGGCCGGTTCGATGTCGGTGGGAGGGGGCGGTGGCCTCGCATACTTCCTCGCCGTCGAGATCACGCTGCTGATCGCTCAGGTCATCAACTTCTTCGCCCAGCGCAACGTCACCTTCAAGTCCAACTCGTCGGTGGGGAAGGCGGCCTTCTGGTACGCGGTCGCCTACGTTGTTATCACGATCGCCGCGGCGGCCTTGCAAGTCGTGTACAAGGATCCGATCTACGCGTGGGCGATCGGTGCGATGGGCGCGGGCGGCGAGACTGTCGCCGATGTCATCACGATGATCATCAATGCCGCCATCTCCTTCTGGGTGTTCTTCCCCATCTTTAAAGTGATCTTCAAGCAGGAACCCTCTCAGGAGGACGCGCAGGTCAGCGCAGCACAGTAGACTACTGGCAGACTTCACGAGAGGAGACTCCATGAGCGTGCCGCTGCTGACGGTGATCGTGCCCGCCTACAACTCCGAGGATTACCTCGACCGGGCGCTAACCACGCTCGTTGGATACGGCGACGAACTCGAGGCGATTATCGTCAACGACGGCTCGAAGGACCGCACCGCGCAGATCGCCGACGAGTGGGCTGCCCGCTACCCGTCCGTGAGAGTCATCCACCAGGAGAACAAGGGACACGGCGGAGCCGTCAATGCCGGCCTCGCCGCCGCCACTGGCACGCACGTGCGCGTCGTCGATTCCGACGACTGGCTGGACCGGCGCGCCACGAACGCCGTCCTCGACGTCCTGCGCGAGGAGCGCGAGGCCGGCCGCGACCTGGACATGCTCGTCACCAACTACGTCTACGACAAGCAGGGAAAGTCGGTCAAGGCCGTCATCCGCTACCGCAACGTCCTGCCGCGCGGCCGTACCTTCGGCTGGGCGGACCTGCGCCGCTGCCGCTACGACCAATACCTCATGATGCACGCCCTGACGATGCGCACCGAGGTCGTGCGCGCCTCCGGCCTGGTCATGCCCGAGCACACGTTCTACGTGGACTACCTGTACTCGTTCGTGCCGCTTCCCTACGTGTCCACGATCCGCTACCTAGACGTAGACCTGTACCACTACTTCATCGGTCGTGACGATCAGTCCGTCAACGAGAAGGTCATGATCACGCGCCTCGATCAGCTGGCCCGGGTCAACGAGGCAATGGCTCGCGCGCTGCCCCCGCGCGCCGAGGTCGAGGACAAGCTGTGGCGCTACATGGTCCACTACCTGCGCATCAACGCTGTCGTCTGTTCCGTCATGGCTCAGCTCTCGGGCACCCCCGAGCACTTGGCTCTGAAAGAACAGATCTGGGAGACCATGGACCAGATCAACCCCGAGGCCACGGATCGCCTGCGTCAGGACCTGCTCGCCGGCCTCGTGCGCCACGCCTCCCCGAAGGTCGTGCGCGGCGGCTACAAGGTCGCGGCGGCGGTCCTCGGCTTCAACTAAGAGACGCCGTCAACGTCCGGTGAGCACGAGCTCCGTCCGGTGGACGGTGAGGCGCCTGCCGATGAGCGGGTATTCCACGTCCTCCTCGCGGCTCTGCCATGCAAAGCCGAGCTTTTCTGAGACCCGTCGCGAGGCGTCGTTTCCGTCGAAGTATTTCAAGATGATCGTTTCCACGCCCAGCTGACGTGCGCGGTCGATGATGGCGTTCCCAGCCTCCGTCGCGTATCCGTTGCCCCAGTAGGGCGCGCCGATCCAGTATCCGATGTCAGCGACGGTTCCCTCAGCAGATCCTGTGTCAATGCGCAGTGCAATCGACCCCACGATCTCACCGGTCGACGCGAACGTCACCGCGTAGCTGTCGGGTGCCGCCAGGAACGTCGACAGCGCCTGGTGGGCGTCGTCGATGTGCTCGTAGGGCTTCCATCCGCACAGCATTCCGATGCGGGGATCGCGTGCCAGCTCGTAGAGCTCCGGTGCGTCCATATCGTTCCAGGGACGTAAGTGCAGGCGCGGGGTGTCGATGATTGTCATTCGTCCTCCTGGGCATTCGTGGACGGGAGAAGCACCGTCAGCGTGAACCAGTGGTCTGCGACGTCCGTGACCGCCTGGCCGCCGTACTTGCGGGCTGTCCACTGGATGGATTTGACCCCCCAGCCGTGTCGGACGGTGTCGGGCTTGATTGTCGTGAGGCGCCCACCGGCATCCGTGTTGAGGCGGCCGTCGAACCAGTTGTCGACTCGGATGATCACCATCTGTCCCTGACGGAACAGTGCCAGTTTGATGAGGCGCTTGGCGGGGTCGTCGACGCGTCGCGAGGCCTCGATCGCGTTGTCAAGGGCGTTACCGAAGAGGGTAGCGATGTCCATCGACGACATGGAGCCCAGCAGGGCACCGTCGGCGACGGCAGTGAAGTTGATGCCGGCTGCCGCGCACGCACGGCCCTTCGTCGTGAGGATGACGTCGAGGACCGGATTTCCGCTGTGGTACTGCTGTCCGATCTGCTCAATCGAGGACTCGAGTTCGGCGAAGGACTCGGCAGCGCGTCCCGGGTCTAGCTCCGCACGAATCGCCTCCACCTGATGCTTGAGGTCGTGATGGGCACGCGCCACCTGCTCCATATCTTCCTTGGCAGCCAAGTACTGGTGGTGCTGGGCATCCAGGGAGGCCTGGATGGAAGCGAGTTCGCGCTCGGTCGCGCTCTGCTGGATGCGCTCGAACTGCGCGAACAGGATCGCGTAGCCGGCGAGGTCCACGAGGGTGCGGATGTAGAAGACCTCCCAGCCGGACCGTCCGGAGAACGGGGTGGCCGTTGAGATGAAACTCAGGTTGGACAGGGCAAAGATTGAAATGCCGATAAAAACGCCAGAGGCAAGGTCCGCGAAACGGAGAACGGGCAGCGCCCCCTGGCGGTAGACGCGTCGTTCGAAGAAGTAGACGACGGCCAAGCACGTCGCCGCAATCGCGGCAAAACCGCCGAACGATACGGGATGCCAGTAGGGCTTGTCGGCGTGGGAGTAGACCACGACCTGCCAGGCGAGGGATGCTGCGAGCTCTGCCACGATGAAGGCGCGTGCGCTCATATGCGTCACCCATCGCCAGTCCAGCGCGGTTCCCACGCGGATGACACACCACACGAGCGCGTACGCCGTCATCATGCCGGGCACCCACAGGGACAGGGGAGCGCGACCGAGCAGTTCCTGGGCGCCGACGAGCACCACGAGGCCACCGACAGCCGCAGCGGAGAGGCGCCAGCGGGGGATAGCGGCGTTCGGGTTCAGGGCATTGGACGACGCAGAGCGCGCGACGACGAAGACATACACGAGGGCGGCGCCCCATTCGGCCAGGGCGGTGAACAGGCGCGGGATGTCAGGCAGGGACTCGAACACGTCAGTGGATCCCGCCCGCGAAGCTCGCCAGAGCCGTCATGAACGCCTTTTTACGAGGCCGGGAAATGCGCAGGTTGTCCCCGCCCGTCATCAGGCACTCCTGGTCGGCGACGCCGCGCACGTGGGCAAGATTCACGAGGTAGCAGGAGTTCGACCGGAAAAAGTCGTGCCCGGTGAGCTGTTCCTCCATGGCCTTTAGCGAGGAGGTAATGGAGTAGGTGCCGGAAACCGTGTGCACGTCGAGGCGGTGCTTGATCGACTCGACGTAGATGATGTCCGCGACGTCGATGCGGTGGGTCGATGTGCCCGACTGCAGGAGGACCGAGGCGCCGCGCCGTTTGGACACGGCCTCAAGGCACCGCGACAGTTGCTGGGAGAACGCAAACCAGGGCAGCGGCTTCATCAGGTAGGAGAGAGCCCCCACCTGGTAGCCGTGGATAGCGAACTGCGCAGCGGACGTGATGAACACGAGGACGACCTCCTGATCGACCTCGCGGATCGCGCGCGCCGCGGTCATGCCATCCACGTGGGTCATCTGGATGTCCATGAGGATGATGTCGTACACCGGCTTGTAGTCGCCGATGATGGCTCCGCCGTCCTCGAAATAGGTGACGTCGAAGGAGACATCGTTTTCCTCGCTGTAGCGCGCGAGGTAGTCGGCGAGGAGCTGGCGTGAGACGGCCTCGTCCTCGACGACGGCGATGCGCACCATGATCCGGCCCTCCCTGACGTACTGACAGATGCGAACAAGGATATGTGAGCGCAGCCCCGCCCTTCGAGCGAGTCCACACCCCGGCCTCGTCGATCACATGCAGACGCACCCGCAGGTGGGGGCCGCTACCATTGTCCTGACTACCGTGAAAGGGGAGTAGCGTGGATCTGCTCGTTGTTGGATCGGGCTTTTTTGGCCTGACGTTCGCCCGCGAGGCCGCGGAGCGATTCGGTATGAACGTGACGGTCATCGAGCGTCGTGACCACATTGGAGGCAACGCCTACTCGTCGATTGACGAGGCCACCGGCGTCGAGGTGCACCGCTACGGCACCCATCTCTTCCACACGTCGAACGAGCGCGTGTGGTCCTACGTCAACCGATTCACGGCATTCAACGACTACCGCCATCGCGTCTACGCCAACTACCAGGGCGTCGTCTACCCGCTGCCCATCAACCTGGGCACGATCAACCAGTTCTTCGGAGCTGCCTACTCGCCGGCGGAGGCGCGCGCGCTCATTGAGCAGCAGGCCGCCGAGATCACGGGCGAACCCGGCAACCTCGAGGAGAAGGCGATTAGCCTGATCGGCCGCCCCCTCTACGACGCATTCATCGCGGGATACACGGCCAAGCAGTGGCAGACGGATCCGCGCGAGCTCGCAGCCTCCATCATCACGCGCCTGCCCGTGCGCTTCACCTACGAGAACCGCTACTTCCAGGACCGCTACGAGGGCCTGCCTCTCAACGGCTACGGCGCGTGGATCGCAAACATGGTCGATCACCCGCGTATCACCGTGCACACGGGCGTGGACTTCTTCGATGCTTCCTCGCCGTTCTCGAAGGCCGCGTCCGTCGGCCAGGTCCCGGTTGTCTACACGGGCGCGATCGACCGCTACTTCGACTACGAGGCCGGCGAGCTCGGCTGGCGTACCCTCGACTTCGAGACCGAGGTCGTGGACGTGCCCGACTACCAGGGCTGCTCCGTCATGAACTACTCGGATCGCGACGTGCCCTTCACGCGTATCCACGAGTTCGCGCACCTGCACCCCGAGCGGGATCGAAGCGGTGCGACCAACACGATCATCCAGCGCGAATACTCGCGCTTCGCCCGCCCCGGGGACGAGCCCTACTATCCGATCGCCTCACCGTCAGACCGCTCGACGCTCGCCGCCTACCGTGACATGGCGGCGGGGGAGAAGAACGTGTTATTCGGCGGTCGACTGGGCTCCTACCAGTACCTGGATATGCACATGGCAATCGCATCGGCCCTCACCAAGGTCGATGAGGCCGTGGCCTCCTGGCGCTGACGGGTCTCCTCTTCGCATGGCGTCGATTGTTTGGTCGGTCCTCTCGATCGCCCTCATCATCGGCATCGGTTGGATCGCTCGCCGCGCGGGTGCGCTCGGTCCCGAGGCGGCGGGCTCTCTCGCGTCGGTGACGTACTGGGTGGCGTCCCCGGCCATGCTCTTCCACGCGATCGTCTCAACGGGGACGTCTGGCGTATTCGGGGCCCCGCTCGCCGTGGCAGCCGCCTCGGGTGTAGGCACAGCACTCCTCTTCGTGGCCGTTGCCCGTCTGTTCCTGCGCCTGACGCGGGGCGAGACCACCTTGGGGGCCATGGCCTCGTCCCTCAATAACGGCGCGTATATCGGCATCCCGATCGCGGTCTACGTGCTGGGGGATGCTTCTGCGGTCGTGCCCATCCTGGTGTTTCAGCTCGGTTTTTTCACGCCGATGTTCTTCGTGTTGGCGGATCTGGCTGGATCTGGCCAGCGCCCGTCTGCGCGCGGCATCGTGACGGTTATCGCGCGCAACCCCATGGTCATTGCGGCGGCGTTCGGTTTCCTCTTTTCCGCGGCCGGGTGGTCGATGCCGACGCTTCTCGACGTGTCCACGTCCATGCTGGGGGCGGCCGCGCCCCCGATGATCCTGCTGTCTTTCGGCGCCGCCCTTGTGGACCGCCGCACCGCGACCGGCGACGCGGGGGCACCCGCTATCGCGTGCGCCGTCGTCGCTAAGCTTGCCCTCCAGCCCGCGATCGCGTGCGGCGTCGGGATGCTCCTTGGGCTGAGTGGCCCGGCACTCATGTCGGTGACGATCATGGCGGCGCTGCCCTCGGCGCAAAACGCGTACATCGCGGCGACGCGTGCAGGGGCGGGGGAGCGCATCGCGCAGGGAACGGTCCTCCTGACGACCTTTGCGTCGCTGCCCGTCGTCGTTGGAATTGCAGCGATTTTCCATGCGTGTGGGGTTGTTTCCTAACTCGGGTTTGTCGGCATCAGCTCTGCTCTCGGGGTGTCGGATCGGGCCCCGGTCAGCAAAGAACCCGTCAAAAAGAGGCCAAAAACACGTTCTGTATCGTGGACTCTGGGAGACTTCCCGGTGTATCGGCCCTAGTCTGGCTGGGAATTATCCCGTATAGACACGATTGCAAGGAACTCACTTCATGTCATCCTCCGCATCCAAATCCGCGCCTCGCGCGCGTGACTCGTGGAGCGGCCAGACAGGCTTCCTCCTGGCAGCCATCGGCTCGGCCATCGGCCTGGGCAACATCTGGCGTTTCCCCGGCGTCTCCTACTCCAACGGCGGCGGCGCCTTCCTGGTCCCGTACCTGGTTGCCCTGATCTTCGTTGGCATCCCCATGCTGTGGCTCGACTACGCGGTCGGCCACAAGTTCCGCGGTTCACCGCCGTGGGCGCTGCGTAAGATCCTCGGAGGCGGCGAGTTCATCGGCTGGTTCCAGACCTTCGTCTGCTTCGTCATCATGGTCTACTACGGTGCGGTCCTCGCGTGGGGCGTGCAGTACACGATCTACTCCGTGAACGAGGCCTGGGGCGCCGACCCGACGACCTTCTTCACTGACTCCTTCTTGCAGGTTGTTCCCGGCGACACCTTCTCCTGGGCGCCGGCATGGTCTGTGATGATTCCCCTCGCTCTCGTGTGGGTGCTCGTGCTCTTCGTCATCGGTCGCGGCCTGTCCAAGGGCGTCGAGGCAGCGAACAAGATCTTCCTTCCGCTCCTCGTCATCCTCTTCCTCGCCCTCGTCGTCCGAGCCCTCTTCCTGCCGGGCGCCGTCGAAGGCCTCAACGCCTTCTTCACACCGAACTGGAGCGCGCTGGCCGACCCCAACGTGTGGCTGGCCGCCTTCGCGCAGATCTTCTACTCGCTGTCCGTGGGCTTCGGCATCATGCTGACCTACGCCTCGTACCTCAAGCCCAAGTCGAACCTGACGGGCACCGCTCTGGTTGCCGGCTTTGCGAACTCCTCTTTCGAGATCCTCGCGGGTATCGGCGTCTTCAGCGCCATCGGCTTCATGGCACACCAGGGCGGCGTGAGCGTCTCCGAGGTCGAGGGCCTGACCGGCCCGATCCTCTCCTTCGTGACCTTCCCGAAGATCATCTCGATGATGCCCGGTGGGCCCCTCTTCGGCGTGCTCTTCTTCTCGTCCCTCGTTCTGGCCGGTGTCACCTCTCTGCTCTCCTTGCTTCAGGTCGTCTCCGGTGGCCTGCAGGACAAGTTCGGCTGGTCGCCCGCTCGCTCGGCTCTCGTTCTTGGTGTTCCCGCGACCGCTATTTCGCTGGTGCTCTTCGGCACCCGATCGGGCCTGAACAACCTCGACATCGTCGACAACTTCATCAACTCGGTTGGCGTCGTGTCCTCGGCGATCATGTTCGCCGTCCTGTGCGCGGTTGCCGGCCCCCGCCTTGGGGTGCTCCGTGCACACATCAACTCGGTGTCCAGCGTGAAGGTCCCCAAGCTCTGGGAGCCCCTCGTCGGCATCGTCATTCCGGTCGTCCTCTTCGTCATGATGGCGATGTCGATCGTGCAGATCCTGAAGGATGGCTACGGGGGCTACCCCAGCAGCTACGTGCTGATCTTCGGCTGGGGTTCCGTGGCGGTCGCGGTCATCGCGTCTCTGATTTTCACTCTCATCCCGTGGAAGCACCGCCCGGTGGACACCCACGCGACGGTCGCCCAGATCCTCGCAGACGACGCCGATGACACCGCTTCGATTGAAGGAGGCGCCAAGTGACCGCTCCCGCTATCGCTCTGATGATCCTGACGATCCTGCTCGTGTGGGGTGGCCTCGTCGCGTCCGTCGTGCTGCTTCAGGTTCTGTCGGTGCCCACCGATGAAGAGACTGAGGCCGCGCAGCGCGCTATCGAAGCCGCGGAAGCTGCGAAGCAGTAGGGTGGCATCGTGAAGCTCGTGGCCTTTGATCTCGATGACACCCTGGCGCCCTCGAAGTCGCCGCTGCCGGCCCGCATGGACGTCGCGCTGCGTTCCCTGCTGGACCACGTGGAGGTGTGCATCATCTCCGGCGGTCAGATGGGCCAGTTCCGCACCCAGGTGCTGGACAACCTGCACGCCACGGATGAGGAACTCTCTCGGCTGCACCTGATGCCCACCTGCGGCACGCGCTACTACCGCTATGAAGGTGGCGCGTGGGTCGAGCGTTACGCGCACGACCTGGACCCCGAGGTGGCCGCCCGCGCGATCGACTCGCTCGAGCGTCACGCGCGTGAGCTCGGCCTGTGGGAGTCCAACCCGTGGGGCAACATCATCGAGGACCGCGGCTCGCAGATCACCTTCTCCGCCCTGGGTCAGGAGGCTCCGCTCGACGCGAAGCGCGCCTGGGATCCGGACGGCACCAAGAAGGCCGCTCTGCGTGACGCCGTGCAGCCCGACGTGCCCGAGCTCGATGTTCGCGGCGGGGGCTCGACCTCGGTCGACATCACCACCCGTGGCATCGACAAGGCGTTCGGCATGGGCAAGCTCGTCGAAGAGACGGGCATCCCTGCTTCCGAGATGCTCTTCATTGGCGACCGCCTGGATCCGGAAGGCAATGACTACCCCGTCAAGGCCGCCGGCTACGCGACGCGCGCCGTGTCCGGATGGGAAGAATGCGTGGACGTCATCGACGAGATCGTGGCATCCATGAGCTGACCCGTCGTGTGACATATTGACGAGGCCGGGGCTGGGTATCCAGCTCCGGCCTCGTTGTGTGCGGCTGCGGTGCTTGCGGCGATCGCGCGGCCGCTGTGTCTTGCGCGGGTGCGTTACTGTGCGCCAATGCCCCTGGTCGCCCAGAAGACGACGGCGGATGCGGCTGCAACGTTGAGCGAGTCGACCCCGTGGTCCATGGGGATCTTGACGGTGTAGTCGGAGGCCGCGATGGTGCGCCGCCCCAGGCCGTCGCCTTCGGTACCCATCACCATTGCGAGGCGTGCGTCCGGCCCCTGGAGGGCGGGAAGCGATGCGAAGTCGTCGAGGGAGACCGAGTCATCCGACAGGGCCAGTGAAGCGACGGTGAAGCCCGCCTTCTGGAGGGCGGCGATGTCGCCCGGCCAGGACTGCAGGCGAGTCCACGGAACCTGGAAGACGGTTCCCATGGAGACCCGCACGGATCGCCGGTAGAGGGGATCTGCGCACTGGGGAGTCACCAGGACGGCGTCCACTCCGAGAGCCGCCGCACTGCGGAACGCAGCGCCGACGTTCGTATGGTCGACGAGGTTTTCCAAGACGACGATGCGACGCGCCGGGGTGCCGCCGTGAGCGGTTGCGAGCAGCTCGTCAAGGCTGGGAAGGATGGGGCGCTGCATGGCGGCCAGGGCGCCGCGATGCAGGTGGAAGCCCGTCATCTGTTCCAGGATGTCCTCGTCGGCCACGAAGACCGGGACGTCCGCGCCGTCGGGAGCGCTGGTGGCGGTCTCGATCAGCTCTGTCAGGGTGGGCAGCCAACGCCTCGACATGAGGAAGGAGCGCGGGTGATGCCCCGCGCGGATCGCACGCTCGATGACGTTCGCGGATTCGGCCATGTACAGGCCGCGTTCCGGTTCGATCTTGGAACGAAGCTTGACGTCTTTCAGGCGCGTGTAGTCGTCCAGGCGCGAATCTGCGCTCAGATCCGCGCTGGTGAGTTCGATGATCACGGCGGTCCCTCACGCCCGCTGGAGGGCGCGCGAGACCTCGCCCGGCCAAGACGGGCCCTCGAAGATGAACGCGGAGAACGCTTCGACCAGGTCCGCACCCGCGCTGATCATGCGCAGCGCATCTTCGGGAGAGGAGATGCCGCCGGTACCGATGAGGATCTGCTCGTCGTCGAGGTGACGGGCCACCAGAGAGACGACCTCGAGCGCGCGAGGCAGAAGCGGAGCGCCGGAGACGCCGCCCTCGCCCAGATCGTGGTTGATCGTCGTGTTCGTGGCGACGACACCCGCCAGGCCGAGCTCCTTCGTCAGCTCGACGACGGCCACGATGTCCTCGTCGGCCAAGTCGGGAGCGATCTTGACGAAGAGCGGCATGGTGCGATCGGGAGCACCTGCCTCGCAGCCGCGGCGAGCGGCCTGCAGGATCGGGCGCAGGTGATCGACGGACTGCAGGTCGCGCAGGCCGGGCGTGTTGGGGGAGGAGACGTTGACGACGACAAAGTCCACCCAGTGGGCGAGCGTCTTCGCGCAGTACTCGTAGTCCGCGGGGGCGTCCGCCTCAGACGTCACCTTGTTCTTGCCGATGTTGGCGCCGACGATCGCGGCGCGGCCCGCAGGAGTCGAGCGCAGCTCGCGCAGCTTCTCGGCGGCGGCATCTGCTCCGGCATTGTTGAAGCCCATGCGGTTGCGCAGGCCGCGCTCCTCCATGAGGCGCCACAGGCGCGGTGCGTCGTTGCCGGGCTGGGGACGGGGAGTCACGGTGCCAATCTCGACGAAGGCGTAGCCGAGGGCGCACATGCCGAGCACGGCCTCGGCATCCTTGTCCATGCCGGCTGCCAGACCGAGGCGGGACGGGAGGCGACGCTCACCCAGGGTCAGGGGGACCTCGACGCCTCCGACGACGCGCGTGGGGGAGTGGGCCGGATCCAGATGGCCCAGCGTGGCGCGCATGAGCCCGCGCGTCGGGGCGAATCGTCCGGCCAAGGAAATCGCTCCCAGACCCCAGTGGTGAGCATCCTCCGGGTTGGAACGCGAAATGAAGTGTGTGAAAGCCCAGTTGTACGCGCGTCGGATCATGCTTCCAAGGATAGTTGATCAGTCCCACCAAGCCCACCACCACCGCGTGGATGATCCGTCTCGAATGAGCACGCGCATCTCGTCGGGCGGGATCGCGTCCTCGCCGAGGCCAAGGACCGAGGCGAGGGTCAGCCAGTGCTGATAACTCGGATAGCGCGCCTCGTCGATGGGAGCGCCGGCGACTGCGATGATCGCGGATTCGGGGACGAGCACGGTGTCGATGCTGACCCGTTCGTCCCGACGAGGCGCGCGAATGACGTATCCCTCGAGGGTGAGCCCATCGACGCGGGCGGCAGCGCGCAGGAGGTCGATGATCCGAGGGGCGTTGTTCTGCCGATCGTTGCGCGCGTCCTTCGGCAGCAAGGATGCGAGCTGACGGGCATCCGCCCCCGACAGGTCAGCGAAGCGTGCGTAGTCGCCCAGGTCCCACCCATCGCACAGGTAGGGAGCCAACAGGGCGGAGATACCCCGATCGTCGAGCCATCGAGGTGGGCCGTACATGCCCTCGGGGCAGGGTTCCTCCTCGTCGAGCAAAATGTCGCAGCCGGCGGGCAGTGTGGTCGTTGTGTGCATGATGCTTCCTTGTCGTTTGCGACGGAGCGCCGATGCTCCGACACGGACAGGATCATGCACGCGAGGACGTGATGGCCAGTGCCACTGCAACCCCTGTGGATACAGGTAGGGTCGCCGCAATCCCTGTGGATACAACACGTCGGCCCCGCGCCCATGTGGATGGGGCGGGGCCGACGACAATAAGGACTACTTCGGGAACTGCCCGCGGTCGACCTGCGGGCGCGGCGAACGCCAGCGGCGCGGCATGATCATGCGGGAGAAGGTGTAGTAACCGGTGCCCGAGGGAATATCTTCGCGGGGGTGCGCCTCGGTGAAGAGACGCTTGACCTTGCGCCACACGAGGATGGCCTCAACGGCAGTGATAATGAAAGAGCCGTACATGAGGGCGGTCGACCCGTACAGGGCGTACACCTGAAGGTGCAGCGGAATCGAGCTCGTGAACATCTGGGTCACCATGAGAAGCACCAACGAGACCATCATGCAGGCGAGGATCCACTCGGAGAAGGAGTGGCGCGCATCCACATAGTCGCGCACGAAACGCCGCGCAGCGCCCTTGTCGCGGGCAGGCAGGTACTTTTCCTCACCGGTGATCATCGCGCGCTGTTCGGCGTCGAAACGCGCGTTGCGGGCGGCGCGGGCGGCGCGCTTGGCCTCCTTGCGGTCCTTGGGGACCAGGGGGCGGATGCGGGCGGCCTCGGCTGCCTTACGCGTCGGCGTGGGGCGGCCTTTCTTGCCGTCGGGCGTCGTGGAGACGGGTTCGACATTCATCGAGGTCTCGTCGTTGTTGTTCTTGCTTCGTCCAAACACGCTTCAAGGCTAGCGGATAGCCCGCCCGCCTCGCACTCCCATGGTCTACCCTGGTCGTATGGCTGATACTTCACATGCACTGTCCACGTCCGTTTTGAAGGAGCGCCTGGAGGCTGCCTTCCCGTCCCTGCTGGAGGAGCTCACGCAGCTCGTCGCGATCCCGTCGGTGTCGTCGGATCCCGCGCATGCGGCCGACGTGGAGCGCAGCGCTGAGCACATCCGTGAGCGTTTCGCCGCCCTCGGCTTGGAGGCCAAGGTGCTGCGTGAGACTGCGGAAGATGGCACCGAGGGCAAGCCCGCCCTCGTCGCTCACACGCCTCATATTGAGGGCGCGCCGACGGTTCTGCTGTACGCACACCACGACGTGCAGCCTGTGGGCGAGCTCGACCGCTGGAGCATGGATCCCTACAAGGCCGAGGTCCGCGGCGACCGCATCTACGGCCGTGGCTCGTCCGACGACGGCGCGGGCATCACGGTGCACCTGGGTTCGCTGTCGATCCTGGGCCAGGACCTGCCCGTCAACGTCGTCGTGTTCATTGAGGGCGAGGAAGAGATTGGTTCCCCGTCGTTCACGGCGTTCCTCGACGCCCACAAGGATGAGCTTGCCGCCGACGTTATCGTCGTGACGGACTCGTCGAACTGGAAGGTGGGTGAGCCCGCCGTCACCTCGACGCTGCGCGGCAATGCGATTGTGACCGTCGACGTGACCGTCGCCGACCACGCGGTGCACTCGGGCGCGTTCGGCGGCCCGCTGCTCGACTCCGTCGCGATTTCCTCGATGCTCATCGCCTCGCTCTTCGATGAAAAGGGTGACGTCGCGGTTCCTGGCCTGGGCGGCTCGGATCACGCGGACGTTGATTGGCCGGAAGAGGAGCTGCGTGCCGCGGCCGGTATGGTCGAGGGCCTTCAGCTGGCGGGCTCGGGCGACATCGCCGCCCGCATGTGGACCAAGCCTTCGATCTCGGTCATCGGTTTCGACGCTCGTCCGGTCTCCAACGCCTCGAACACGATTGCCCCGCACACGCGCTTCCGCCTGTCGATGCGTACGGTGCCGGGCGTGGATCCCGCCGAGGCCCAGGCCAAGCTCGTGGACTACCTGCTCTCCCATGCCCCCTTCGGTGCGCGCGTCGAGGTTACGGCCGAGGACGCTGGTGCCGGCTACCAGGCCGACATGGATTCCCCCGTGACGAAGGCTCTGCACGAGTCTCTTACCGAGGCCTGGGGTGTTCCCTCGGTCAACATCGGTGTGGGCGGCTCGATCCCGTTCATCTCGGACTTCCAGCGCATCTTCCCGAACGCTCAGGTCGTCGTCACCGGTGTTGAAGACCCGATGACGAACGCCCACTCCGAGGACGAGTCGCAGTCGATTTCGGATCTCAAGGCCGCGATTCTCGCTGAGGCTCTTCTGCTGACGCGCGTGGCGTCCCTGTGAGTCGTGTCGTTATCGCCGGTCGGTGGGACGGGGGAGTTCCCGCCCTGCCGACCGGTGAGGCACTCGACGCCATCCGCCGGGGCGTCCTCGTCGGCTCCTCGGACCCGGTGGTGGCGACGGTTCCGTTTGGAACCGGTTCGACCTTCGACGAGGCCGTGGCCGCGTTGGACTCCCAGGCCTCGTTCGTGCGCGTGCCCACCGACGCCTCGTCGTCGTGCGAGGCGGGTGAGCGCGTGGCCGATTCACTTCGCAACGGTTCCGCCGTGATTGTCGAGGGCGGGCATAATTCCTCTCCCGATTGCGGTGTGGGCTTCCTTGAAGGCCTCCTGGGTGCCCCTGGCATCGACCCACGGCAACCGGAGGCACTCGCCGATGCCCTGACGCGCGCGCAGGCTCTCGTGAGCGATGCCGGCGTGGATCTTGTGTGCGCGGCGTCGACCGCACGCCCGCTACTGGGGCTTGATTCGGTCCTCGCCGTCGCGCCGGATCTGGAGCCAATTGAGGATCAGGACACGGCTCTCACCGCCGCTCTCACGCAGGCGTTTGCCCATCGCCCGCTTGGTCGTCACCAGCTCCTGGACGGAGTGGACGTCCACCCGGCGCGCCAGCGTGGTTCCGGCGCCGGAGGCGGTGTCGGAGCCGTCATCGCGGCCATCGGCGGGCGTATCGTCGCCACGGGTGATCTACTGTCGCAGCTACTGGGCCTGGAAACAGCTCTTGACGGCGTCGACCTCGTGATTGTTGCCGAGCCCGAACTGGCCTCGCCGTTGCTCGCCGAGTCGACCCTCGACTGCATCACCCGGGCGGCTGCGACGCACGCGCTGCCGGTCGTCGCCATCACCCACAGATCCAGCTTGTCGCACTTCGAGAAGGCCGAATGGGGGCTTCACGGTGTCTTCGAGACGGAGGGATCCGTCACGCTCGAAGACGCTGGACGCCGCGTCGCCTGTACCTGGTTACGCTAAGCGCGCATTCCACCCGTGGCGCGGGGCGCCCGCGGGGGAGTAGTGTGTCAAGGGAATACGTCTATTCGTCACGAAAAGGAGCATCATGTCCGAGTCCGCAACTCAGGCTCCCACCCACGAGGTCATTCTGACCGACGTCGCAGCCGCGAAGGTCAAGAGCCTCCTCGAGCAGGAGGGTCGCGACGACCTGCGCCTGCGCATCGCCGTTCAGCCCGGTGGCTGCTCCGGCCTCATCTACCAGCTGTACTTCGACGATCGCACGCTCGACGGCGACGCGATTCGTTCCTTCGACGGCGTTGAGGTCGTCGTCGATCGCATGAGCGTCCCCTACCTGAGCGGCGCCACGATTGACTTCGCCGACACCATCGAGCGTCAGGGCTTCACGATCGATAACCCGAACGCCCAGAACACCTGCGCCTGCGGCGAATCCTTCCACTGAGCCGAAAGAACACCATTCCATGATGTCCTCTCTGCGCCGTTTCGGCGCCCTCGCTGGCGCCGCCGCGCTCGTCTTCGGACTCGCGGCGTGCACCGACGCCTCCTCGTCCTCCGCCCCCGCTGAGATCGATTACTCCGCCTGTTCGACGGATGACTCCGCCGACCAGAACGCGAACGTCGACCGCAGCGGCACGGGTAACTTCCCGTCGATCTCCGGTGACGACACCCCTGTGATCGCCGCTGGTAAGGGAAGCGAGCCGACCGATAAGGTCCTCGTCAAGACCCTTAAGCAAGGCGACGGAGCGGTCGTGTGCCCCGGCGCGAAGGTCAAGGTCAACTACGTTGGCGCGCTATGGAACGGCACCGTCTTCGATTCGTCCTTCAAGAAGGGTCAGCCCATTGAGTTCTCCCTCGCGCAGGTCGTGAAGGGTTGGGGCTACGGCCTGGCGCACGCCCACGTGGGTGACCGCGTCGAGCTGGTCATCCCCGCCTCCCTCGGCTACGGAGCTCAGGGTAACGCCTCGATCCCCGCGAACTCGACGCTGGTGTTCGTCGTTGACATCCTGGGTGTTGCCACCGAGAACCTGGCCGACGAGTCGGTTCTCAGCGGCGCAACGGCGACAGGCGAGGAGCTGCCCGCCGGTGTGACCGTGACCGGTGATCCCGGTGTCGAGCCGACCCTGGCGATCGACGAGAGCGTTGCCGCACCCACCGAGCGGAAGATCTACACGATCTACAAGGGCTCGGGCGAGGAACTCGCAGACGGGGAATCGTTCCTGTACAAGGCGGTTGCTGGTGGCTTCGGAGCGAGCGGACAGACTCAGTCCAGCTGGAGTCAAGCACCCGTCGAGGAAGCCGTGACGACCGCGGGTCTGGCCGGATACACGGTTGGTTCCCGTATCCTCCTTGTTGTCCCGATCCCGGCTTCGCAAGCGCAATCGGGTGCCCCGGCACAGGCAAACGTGATGGTCGTCGACATCGTGGGTACTTCTGCAATGCAGTGACTGCTTCACGACCTCGGTCGACGGTAGCG